>NZ_JACASJ010000039.1:0-39303 GCF_013391025.1 Enterobacter sp. SECR19-1250
CACAACCCGCTACGGGGGAGACTTACCCGAAATCTGATTTATTCAACAAAGCCCATTGAACCTAATGAGGCCATATGACGCCCAATCGCATCTTTTGTCATGAGCGACTCACCGGCATCAAGTGCTTTTTCGATGAGTTGTTCCAAATCTTCGGCAGCGTATCGGCGTTGCATTAAATACAAGTTACTGGGCATTCTTTGCATTCTGGAAACGTATTTTTTTACGACATTACGATCTAACTCAACAAGTGTTAAGTCTCCCATAACGTCGATAAAATGAGATATTCTCGACCGGATTTTTTCCTCACTGGCAAGTTTGAGATCCCCTGAGTTCTTATACGCAATGAACTCCTCCAACACTTCTGAAACCGTTTTTGACGCGTGTAGTGGATTGCAAAACGGGTTAGAGATGATCAAAGGAGGGGGCGGTGGTGGTGGCACAACAGCCGGAACAGGAGGTAATTCAGGCTCAGATTTCGCAAACGCTTTATCCCACATGCTACGCAGCTTTTCAGCCTGCACATTGTTGATAAATAAAGAACTTGAATCTATCGTAACCCCGGGCAAGTCCAGTAGCCAAAGAGCAAGGGGATTACCGTTGGTAGCCCTGAATGCAGTTATTTCCGTTGATAGCCCTTTAACCAATTTATTGAGGGCATGTAGCGGCATGTAAATCTGCATATAGCCGTTAACCATAGCCTCAGTGCCGTAATGAGCAACGTCGTTTAAAACAAAGCCATGCGTATCAGGGTCACGATCAATGGCAGTAAAATCATCAATCAGAAAACCCCGCTGGCTATCTACAAAAGCATACAGCGGAATATTGTCTGCCAAAAGATGCGGAACAACCGTTTCAAGCACCACATCAAATGATTCGCAAAAAAGAGCCAAGCTGATTTTGCCAGCCCCCGCCAACAACGGGGCGTTTCCCCGAATTTTCTCTTTATCCACTTGCTTGAACTCTTCCAGAGACGCATACCACTTCTCCAACAAACGCGTGGCGATTGCCTTAGCATTTGCGAGGTGGGTTGTGCGGGTAGATGCATGTATTTCACGCTGCCCTATCAGGGCACGATACCGAACCGGAACGGTTATCCGCAGAACATAGATCCCGCTAGGACGTCGATAGAGATTACCACGTTGCGCCATCGGCTGTATGAACTCCTTGTAGGAGGATCACGAGCGCCGTCACGTATGAATCAGAAAAAGGCTGAGGAATGAATACGTTAGGGAGTTTTTGGAGCGGGCGAAGGGAATCGAACCCTCGTATAGAGCTTGGGAAGCTCTCGTTCTACCATTGAACTACGCCCGCTTTGAGGTGCGTAAAGCATTATAGACCTTACGCCTCTTCATACAAGCCTCTTCGCAACTAAACGGCGATAAAATAATCACTTAGCACTTCGGCTTGCTGCCCTGTGCCGGAAGATAACGCTGCGGGTCGATGGCGGTGGCCTTATAACGGATCTGGAAGTGCAGCTTCACCGTATCCGTCCCCGTGCTGCCCATGGTGGCGATCTTCTGCCCCGCCTTCACGTTCTGGCCGTTATTAACCAGCATTGTGTCGTTATGCGCATAAGCCGTGATGTAGTCTTCACCATGCTTAATCATGATCAGATTACCGTAACCGCGCAGCTGGTTGCCCACGTACACGACCTTCCCTGCCCCGGAGGCATAAACCGGCGTACCGCGCGCGGCTGCAATATCGATTCCCTTATTGCCGCCTTCAGATAAGGAGTACGGCAACACAACTTTGCCGCTGGCCGGCCAAATCCAGCAGCGCTGTCCGACAGGCGGCCAGGAGGATTGCGGCACCGCATAGGATGGCGTCACTTTGGCGGTTTTGCCTTTCGACGACGATTTTTTGCCCGAGGATGAACCGCCATTAACCTTCAGCTTCTGCCCCACTTCGATGGTATATGGCGGAGAGATATTATTCAGACGCGCCAGCTCCTTTACGCTGGTCCCCGTCGCGCGCGAAATCCGGTACAGTGTATCCCCGCGCTTCACGGTATAGACCGCGCCGGAATAGCTGCCCATATCCGAAGATTTACTCCCTGAACAGCCTGCCAGTAATAGCGTCAGCATCAGGCAGAACACGGCAGTGATGGGGTTTCTCGTCAGGCTTCCTGCAAACAAAACAGATCCTCGGTCAGCGTGAATGGCGCCCTATAATACCAGCCCAAACAGATATGGGTCAGCCCTTTTCCGCTCTGTGGAACAAACCGTTCGTACCGGAATGCAGTATAATGACATCGCTGGTGGTGCTGAACCATCCGCATGGTTAGCACTGGAGCATCAATGAGTATTCAAGAACACGTTATTTTGGTAAATGACCAGGGAATGGTGATTGGCACTCAGGAAAAATACGCTGCACATACCTCCCATACCCCACTCCATCTGGCGTTCTCTTCCTGGCTCTTTAATGCCAAAGGGGAGTGTCTTATCACCCGTCGCGCATTAAGCAAAAAAGCCTGGCCGGGCGTCTGGACGAACTCAGTCTGCGGCCATCCGCAATCTGGTGAAGCGATTGATCAAGCTATTGTGCGCCGCTGCCGCTATGAAGTGGGAGCCGAAATTACCGGGATCACCCCTGTCGCCGCTGAGTTTCGCTACTGTGAAACCGATCCTTCCGGGATCGTCGAAAATGAGATTTGCCCGGTCTTTGCCGCCAGGATAACGAATGAGCTGACGATCAACAGTGATGAAGTGATGGCATACGAATGGGTTGATCTGGATGCGTTGTTCCAGGCTCTGGATGCCACACCGTGGGCCTTTAGCCCCTGGATGGTGATGGAAGCGACGGCGGCACGCGAAAAACTGCGGGCCTTCGCCGCCAAATAAAAAAGCCCCGGCGACTATCGCACGGGGCTTTTTACGATCTGCAGACGTTATTTAACCGGACGCATCGCCGGGAACAGGATCACGTCGCGGATGGTGTGGCTGTTGGTGAACAGCATTACCATACGGTCGATACCAATACCCAGACCCGCCGTTGGTGGCAGGCCGTGCTCCAGCGCCGTCACGTAGTCTTCGTCGAAGAACATCGCTTCGTCGTCGCCTGCCGCTTTTGCGTCAACCTGATCCTGGAAGCGCTGCGCCTGATCTTCTGCATCGTTCAGCTCGCTAAAGCCGTTGCCGATTTCACGGCCACCGATGAAGAATTCAAAGCGGTCAGTAATCTCCGGGTTCTCGTCATTACGACGCGCCAGCGGGGACACTTCAGCCGGGTATTCAGTGATGAAGGTCGGCTGAATCAGGTGCGCTTCTGCCACTTCTTCAAAGATCTCGGTCACGATACGGCCCAGACCCCAGCTCTTCTCCACTTTAATACCGATGCTTTCAGCGATCGCTTTTGCAGAATCGAAGTTATCCAGATCCGCCATGTTGGTTTCCGGGCGGTATTTCTTGATGGCTTCGCGCATGGTCAGTTTTTCGAACGGCTTGCCGAAGTCGAACACTTCTTCACCGTAAGGTACCTGCGTGGTGCCCAGAATGTCCTGCGCCAGGGTGCGGAACAGGGATTCGGTCAGCTCGATCAGATCTTTGTAATCTGCATACGCCATATAGAGTTCCATCATGGTGAACTCTGGGTTATGACGCACGGAGATGCCTTCGTTACGGAAGTTACGGTTGATTTCGAACACGCGATCGAACCCACCTACCACCAGACGCTTCAGGTACAGTTCCGGCGCGATACGCAGGTACATGTCCAGGTCCAGGGCATTGTGATGGGTGATGAACGGACGTGCGGAAGCACCGCCTGGGATCACCTGCATCATCGGGGTTTCCACTTCCATAAAGTCGCGGTTAACCATGAACTGGCGGATACCGGCCATGATCTGGGAGCGAATTTTGAAGGTCTTGCGGGACTCATCGTTAGAGATGAGGTCCAGATAACGCTGGCGGTAGCGCGCTTCCTGATCCTGCAGGCCGTGGAATTTGTCCGGCAGCGGGCGCAGGGCTTTGGTCAACAGACGCAGTTCGGTGCAGTGGATAGACAGTTCACCGGTCTTGGTTTTGAACAGTTTACCTTTCGCGCCCAGGATATCGCCCAGGTCCCACTTCTTGAACTGCTCGTTGTAGATGCCTTCTGGCAGATCGTCACGGGAAACGTACAGCTGAATGCGGCCGCCCACGTCCTGCAGGGTAACGAAAGAGGCTTTACCCATGATACGACGGGTCATCATACGGCCCGCAACGGCCACTTCGATGTTCAGCGCTTCCAGCTCTTCGTTTTCTTTAGCGTCGAAGTCAGCGTGCAGTTGGTCTGAGGTGTGGTCACGACGAAAATCGTTCGGGAACGGCACGCCCTGCTCGCGCAGCGCTGCCAGCTTCTCGCGGCGGGTTTTCAGTTCGTTGTTAAGATCGACTACCGCGTCAGCGCCCTGTGCTTGTTGTTCAGACATGTTGGTTCCTCATAACCCTGCTTTCAAACTTGCTTCGATAAATTGGTCCAGGCTGCCGTCCAGCACCGCCTGCGTGTTACGGGTTTCAACCCCGGTACGCAGGTCTTTGATGCGGGAGTCATCAAGGACGTAAGAACGGATCTGGCTGCCCCAGCCGATATCAGACTTGTTGTCTTCCATCGCCTGTTTCTCAGCATTTTTCTTCTGCATCTCCAGCTCATAAAGCTTCGCTTTCATCTGCTTCATGGCCTGGTCTTTGTTCTTATGCTGGGAACGGTCGTTCTGGCACTGTGTTACCAGCCCGGTTGGAATGTGGGTAATACGTACCGCTGATTCCGTACGGTTAACGTGCTGTCCACCCGCGCCAGATGCGCGGTAAACGTCGATACGCAGATCTGCCGGGTTGATTTCGATATCGATATCTTCGTCAACTTCGGGGTAAACAAACGCGGAGCTGAATGAGGTATGACGACGACCACCGGAGTCGAACGGGCTCTTACGTACCAGGCGGTGAACGCCGGTTTCGGTACGCAGCCAGCCGTAGGCGTAGTCACCAATGATCTTGATGGTGACGGACTTAATGCCAGCCACTTCGCCTTCAGACTCTTCGATAATCTCGGTTTTGAAGCCACGCGCTTCAGCCCAGCGCAGATACATGCGCATCAGCATGCTGGCCCAGTCCTGCGCTTCAGTACCGCCAGAACCTGCCTGGATATCGAGATAGCAGTCAGCGCTATCGTATTCGCCGGAGAACATACGACGGAACTCAAGCTGCGCCAGCTTCTCTTCCAGCACGTCGAGCTCTGCCACGGCTTCGTTAAAGGTTTCTTCGTCGTCGGCTTCTACAGCCAGCTCCAGCAAACCGGAAACGTCTTCCAGCCCCTGAGCCATTTGATCCAGCGTATCTACGATAGCTTCGAGAGAGGAACGCTCTTTACCCAGCGCCTGCGCGCGTTCAGGCTCGTTCCAGACGTCCGGCTGTTCCAGCTCGGCGTTTACTTCTTCAAGACGCTCTTTCTTGGCATCGTAGTCAAAGATACCCCCTAAGAACGTCAGAGCGCTCCGTGAGGTCCTGAATACGGTTTTTTACCGGATTAATTTCAAACATGGTCTGTTTTCTTTTATGGACTTGTCAAAATGCGGTGATAAGAGCGGGATTGTACCGAATCCACGCCCTTTTTTATAGAGATTACTGCCGCTAAATTGGCCAGATATTGTCGATGATGATTTGAAGGGAGCGGTTACCGCGAAACTCGTTGATATCCAGTTTGTAGGCCAGTTCGACCTCGCGTACGCCATTGTCCGGCCAGACAGCGGTATCGACGTTAAAGGCAATACCATCCAACAGCGGGCCGCCGCCCACCGGTTCCACCATCACTTTCAAGTGACGTTCGCCCACGATGCGCTGTTGCAGCAGACGGAAGCGGCCATCGAACAGCGGCTCCGGGAACATCTGTCCCCACGGGCCTGCATCGCGTAGCATTTGCGCCACTTCCATGGTCATCTCCATCGGTGCGAGCTCACCGTCGGAAATCACTTCCCCCTGTAGCAGAGCGGGGTCAATCCAGTCAGTCACCAGTTCGCCAAACAGACGCTGAAACTCGTCGAATTTCGCCTCTTCCAGCGACAAGCCTGCCGCCATCGCGTGACCACCGAATTTGAGCATCAGGCCCGGGTAGAGCGTATCCAGACGCTCCAGCGCATCGCGCATGTGCAGCCCCTGAATCGAACGACCGGAGCCCTTCAGCGTGCCATCGCCTGCGGGCGCAAATGCAATCACCGGACGGTGGAAACGCTCTTTAATACGCGACGCCAGAATGCCCACCACCCCCTGATGCCATTCAGGGTGGTACATCGCCAGCCCGCCTGGCAATGTTTCACCGCTGCGTTCAAGCTTTTCACACAGGGTTAGTGCTTCAGCCTGCATTCCCTGTTCGATCTCTTTGCGGGTCTGGTTCAGCGCATCCAGTTCATTCGCCAGCACGCGCGCTTCACCAATGTTATCGCACAGTAGCAGCGCGACGCCGACGGACATATCGTCCAGCCTGCCAGCCGCATTCAGGCGCGGGCCGAGGGCAAAGCCCAAATCGCTGGCGGCGAGCTTGAGCGGATCGCGGTTCGCAATCTCCAGCAGCGCCTTAATACCCGGACGACACTTGCCCGCACGAATGCGGCTTAACCCTTGCCAGGTGAGGATACGGTTATTGGTATCGAGCGGTACCACGTCCGCCACGGTGCCGAGCGCAACAAGATCGAGATACTCGGCAAGATTGGGCACGGCGATCCCGCGGGACTCGAACCAGCCTTTATCCCGCAGCAGGGTGCGCAGCGCCAGCATCAGATAAAACGCCACGCCCACGCCCGCCAGTGATTTCGACGGGAAATCGCAGTCGCGCAGGTTCGGGTTAATAATGGCCTCAGCGGCCGGCAGCGTTTCCCCCGGCAGGTGGTGATCGGTAACCAGCACCGGGATCCCCAACTGATGCGCGTGATCGACACCCGCATGGGAGGAGATCCCGTTATCTACGGTCAGGATCATCTGCGCGCCGCGGGCATGTGCCTGATCGACCACTTCCGGGCTAAGGCCATAACCATCTTCAAAGCGGTTAGGCACCAGATAGGTAACGTTTTCGCAGCCCAGCGCGCGCAGACTGAGCACGCTCAGCGCGGTGCTGGTGGCGCCGTCGGCATCGAAATCCCCCACCACCACAATGCGCGTGCCTTCACGAAGCGCGTTGTAGAGCATTTCAATGGCTTTTTCGATGCCGTTCAGCTGCTGCCAGGGCAGCATCCCTTTGACGCTGCGCTCAAGATCGCCTGCACTCCGCACGCCGCGGCTGGCGTAGAGCCGCTTTAACAGCGGCGGAAGATCGGCTGGCAAATCAACCTGTGCAACCGCGTCGCGGCGGCGCAATTTTATTGGGGCTTTCACGCGGATTATTTACCACCAAACTGTTTCTGGTGCGCGTCGAGGAACTCTTTCATCTCTTTTGGCCCCTGATAGCCCGGGACAACGTAGCCGTTGCTTAAGACAATGGCTGGCGTACCGGTCACGCCAAACTGCACGCCCAGCGCGTAGTGGTTGGCAATATCAATATCACAGGAAGCCGGCTGCACACCCTTACCGTTCATCGCGTCATCAAACGCTTTGTTACGATCTTTTGCACACCATATGGCCTTCATGTCCTGCTCAGGCTGGCTCTGCACACCCGCGCGAGGGAAAGCCAGGTAACGCACGGTAATGCCCAGCGCGTTGTAATCTTTCATCTCTTCATGCAGCTTGTGGCAGTAGCCACAGGTGATGTCGGTAAAGACGGTTATAACGTGTTTTTCCTGCGCCGCCTTATAAACGATCATCTCTTTTTCGAGCGCATTCAGGTTTTTCATCAGCAGCTGGTTGGTCACGTTCACCGGCTGCGCGCCGCTTACGTCGTACATCGGCCCCTGAATAATGTGTTTGCCATCTTCGGTCACGTACAGCACGCCGCTGTTGGTTAAAACGGTTTTCATCCCCGCCACCGGCGCAGGCTGAATTTCGCTGCTGGTTACGCCGAGTTTCGTCAGCGACTGTTTGATAGCGGCGTCATCCGCATGGGCAAAACCGGTAAAAGAGGCTGCCAGCAGGGTGAACAGCGCAAAAGACTTTTTCATATAAGATCCTGTAACAATTCGTCGGCACTCACGCGCGAGGGTGGTGCTGTTGGTGTAGCTGCCGCAGGCGTTCCGTCGCGACATGGGTGTAAATTTGCGTCGTGGAAAGATCGCTGTGTCCCAGCAGCATCTGCACCACGCGCAGATCGGCGCCGTGGTTCAGCAGATGTGTCGCAAAGGCATGCCGCAACACGTGCGGCGATAGCTTTTCGCTGTCAATGCCCGCCAGTGTGGCGTAATGCTTGATGCGATGCCAGAACGTTTGCCGCGTCATCTGCTGCGCACGCTGGCTGGGGAACAAAACATCGATAGAAACGCCGTTCAGCAACCACGGACGACCGTGCTCCAGATACGTTTCCAGCCAGTACACCGCCTCTTCTCCCAGCGGGACCAGCCGTTCCTTGTTCCCTTTACCGATCACACGAACCACGCCCTGACGCAAGCTGATGTCGCTCATCGTCAGGCCAACCAGTTCCGAAACGCGCAAGCCGGTAGCATACAATAGCTCAAGCATGGCTTTATCGCGTAACTCCAGCGGCAGGTCAACAGCCGGTGATTGTAATAATCTCTCAACTTGTGCTTCGCTGAGATCTTTCGGTAGCCGCTGCGGGAGTTTAGGCGATGCCAGGAGGGCGCTGGGATCGTCCGTGCGAATTTTCTCACGGTAGAGATGCTGGAACAGTCGACGCATTGCACTGAGCAGACGCGCAGAGCTGGTGGCTTTGTAGCCCCCTTCCATACGCTCGCCCAGCAGCGCCTGCAGGTCGTCGCTTTGTGCGCTCTCCAGCGACAGTCCCCGGAGTGCCAGCCACTCCACCAGCATGATGAGGTCCCGCCGATAGGCGCTCAGCGTATTTTGGGCCAGGTTTTTCTCCAGCCACAGCGCGTCGAGAAACTGTTCGATGAGTGCGAGATCCTTTTCCACATCAGCCCCTTTGATTCTGCAATCCGGGCATTATGCCTGATTGCGAGCGGTTTCTGGTACACTACGCGCAAAGTCATAGCAAGAATTGAGATAGATACGCGATGAATATTGGTCTGTTTTATGGTTCCAGCACCTGCTACACCGAAATGGCGGCAGAGAAAATTCGCGACATCATTGGCCCGGAACTGGTGACGTTGCATAACCTGAAGGACGATGCGCTCACGCTGATGGAGCAGTACGACGTATTGATCCTCGGCATCCCGACCTGGGATTTCGGTGAGATACAGGAAGACTGGGAAGCCATCTGGGATCAGCTCGATACGCTCAACCTCGACGGCAAAATCATTGCCATGTACGGTATGGGCGACCAGTTCGGTTATGGGGAATGGTTCCTGGATGCTCTCGGCATGCTGCACGATAAGCTGGCACCGAAGGGCGTCACGTTTATCGGCTACTGGCCAACGGAAGGTTACGAATTTACCAGTAAAAAACCGATTATCGCAGACGGCCAACTGTTTGTCGGGCTCGCGCTGGATGAAACCAACCAGTACGATCTGAGCGACGAGCGTCTGCAAACCTGGTGCGAACAGATTCTGGGCGAAATGGCCGAGAAGTTCAGTTAACGCGTATTATTCCTGCGTCGGTTGCTGCTGCAGTAGCATCCGGCGCAGTTCCCGCCACTCCGTAATATCCATACTGTCGGCGGCCAGCCACAGATGCTGGCACTTACCGCCGCCCACCTGGCGTAACCGTAGCATCATGCCGGAACTGAGCATCCAGGGCATACCGAGGATATCCCACTCTTTACCCTGCCAGCGCAGGCGGGAGTCCATCAGTAATTTGATCTCACCCTGGCGGGCATTGATCCGGCGCTGGCTGCGCACGCTGTCAAAAACGACGAACGACAGCAACAACAGCCACAGCGGCGTATAGCTAAGCGGCCACGGCATCAGTAAAACAAATGCCGCGACCAGGCCGTGGAGCAATAACGACATCCACTGCGAGCGCCACGAGACGCGAAGATCAGATTGCCACAGGACCACGTTCCCGATTCCGTGTTTGAATTAATTGCACCATCCGTTGCAACTCGGTGTCGGCGGGCTTGCCGTGGTTCATCAGCCAGTTGAATAAATCGGGATCGTCAGACTCAAGCAGGCGAACAAACAGACGCTTATCCTCATCGCTTAAGCTGTCATACTCATATTCGAAGAAAGGCATGATGGAGATATCAAGTTCACGCATGCCGCGTCGGCATGCCCAGTGAATACGGGCCTTGTTGTTAATATCCATGTTCTGTTTCCTGCATTACGTTTGGCACAGTCGGTACCCCGTTCAGTCTTCTTTATTTCTCTGCGGGGACACTCGCTAGTGTAACGTGTTTTTGACCGTTTCTTTACTGGAATATTGCGAAGCTGAAGCGGGCTTCCAGAATAACCCCTATAAAGACAGCGGATTACACTATTTTGCGTGGCGCTACGCATTGCTGCGTTATGGCACGAATGGCCTGCTGAAAGCGCTTGCAATGGCTGTAGTCTCTTTTACCATTAGGCATTATCAAAGCGTTAAGCAATTCAGGATACCGTTATGGCATTTACACCATTTTCTCCTCGCCAGCCCGCCGCCTCTGCGCGTCTGCCGCTGACGCTTATTTCTCTTGATGACTGGGCACTGGCCACACTCGTTGGTGCCGACGCCGAAAAATACCTTCAGGGCCAGGTCACGGCAGACGTGAGCCAGATGACCGAACATCAGCACCTGCTGGCTGCGCATTGCGATCCAAAAGGCAAAATGTGGAGCAACCTGCGTCTGTTCCGCCGTCAGGATGGCTTTGCCTTTATTGAGCGCCGCAGCCTGCGTGATGACCAGCTTAAAGAGCTGAAGAAATACGCGGTCTTTTCCAAAGTCACGATTGCGCCAGATGACGAGCACGTGCTGCTGGGCGTGGCCGGTTTCCAGGCGCGTGCCGCGCTGAAAAACCTGTTCAACGAACTGCCGGATGCAGAAAAGCAGCTGGTTAGCGAAGGTGAGACCTCCATCCTGTGGTTTGAACACCCTGCAGAGCGTTTCCTGCTGGTGACCGACGCCGCGACCGCCGAGCGCGTAACTGAGGCCCTGCGCGGTGAAGCCCAGTTCAATAACAGCCAACAGTGGCTGGCACTGAACATTGAAGCGGGTCTGCCGGTGATTGACGCGGCCAACAGCGCGCAGTTTATTCCGCAGGCGACCAACCTGCAGGCGCTGGGCGGCATCAGCTTTAAAAAAGGCTGTTACACCGGCCAGGAGATGGTCGCGCGGGCAAAATTCCGCGGCGCGAATAAGCGCGCGCTGTGGACACTGGCGGGTCACGCCAGCCGTGTACCGGAAGCGGGTGAAGATTTAGAACTGAAGATGGGTGAAAACTGGCGCCGTACCGGCACCGTGTTAGCCGCCGTTCAGCTGGATGATGGCCGTCTGCTGGTGCAGGCGGTGATGAACAACGACATGGAAGCCGACAGCGTGTTCCGCGTGCGTGATGATACCAACACCTTGAGTATTGAGCCGCTGCCGTATTCACTGGAAGAGTGATGCTGTATCGCCCGGTGGCGCTGCGCTTACCGGGCCTACGGTTTTGGTGTTCTCCCTCTCGCTGTGGGAGAGGGTTAGGGTGAGGGCAACAGGCCGCAAGATGTAAAAACTACACCTGCCCCACATACAAATAAATGGCCAGGAAGTGACACACGCTGCCCCCAAGTACAAAGCCGTGCCAGATGGCATGGTTATAAGGGATGCGCTTGCAGACATAGAAAATGACGCCCAACGAGTAGACCACGCCGCCTACGGCAAGCAAGGTCACGCCCCCTACCGCCAGCTTAATCGCCAGTTGATAAACCACTATCAGCGACAGCCAGCCCATCGTCAGGTAGGTCACCAGCGACAGCACCTTAAACCGGTGCGCAATGGTCAGCTTAAAGAGGATCCCCAGCAGCGCCAGGCTCCAGATCACAATCATCAGGCCACGCGACAGCGGTGAGTTCAACCCCACCAGCAGGAATGGCGTGTAGGTGCCTGCAATAAGAAGATAGATAGCGCAGTGGTCAAATTTTTTGAGCCATATCTTTGCCCGCTGATGCGGAATGGCGTGATACAGCGTCGACGCCAGAAACAGCAGGATCATACTCCCGCCATACAGGCTGTAGCTGGTAATGGCCATGGCACTGGCGTTGGTGTCCACCGCCTGCACCAGTAATAACACTAAACCGACAATCCCAAACACCAGGCCAATGCCGTGGCTGATGCTGTTGGCTACTTCCTCAGCCAGTGAATATCCCTGTGCGATTAATGGTCTGCTCACCATACAAAACTCCGGGAAAACGAAAGATGATTATTCATCGCATGACTATGCTAACTGAGAATGATTCCAGTGAACACCTGTTAGCTAAAATAATTTCAATCCATAATTTATATATAAAAATCATAGATATAAAAAACAGTTTCACCTTACATTTGTTCACATTAAAATTTAATCATTATGAATCAAAGGCATAAAAATGGATCCTGCCCTCTGGCTGCATGTTATGATGGGCCAATGAAGTCTGAATGAGAGTTATGCCACTGTGAGTATGTTCACCCACGCCGCCATTGCCAGTCTCAATAATCTGGAGATGATGGTCTACAACTATGTCATCAAAAATCGTGACAAAGTGATGTACATGACTATCCGCGAACTGGCGGACGCGGCGGGTGTCTCCACCACCACTATCCTGCGCTTTTGCCGCAAACTCAACTGCGAAGGCTACTCTGAATTTCGCGTACGCTTTAAGCTCTATCTGGAGCAGAATGAGCCTCAGCAGATAAATTTTGGTGCCAGTGAAATTATCAGCTTCTTTAAAAGCGTTAATAATGAAGAGTTCGATACATTATTAGATGAAGCGGTGGAGATAATATTATCGTCCGAGCGAATTATCTTTGTCGGCGCAGGGACCTCAGGCTCGCTGGCAAAATATGGTGCAC
This sequence comes from Enterobacter sp. SECR19-1250, assembly GCF_013391025.1. NCBI lineage: Bacteria > Pseudomonadati > Pseudomonadota > Gammaproteobacteria > Enterobacterales > Enterobacteriaceae > Enterobacter > Enterobacter sp. SECR19-1250. Next base: position 12,972 of record NZ_JACASJ010000039.1, read on the forward strand.
GCTTCTTTTCTAATATCGGTAAATTCAGCAACCATATCGACGATCCTTATTTCCCGGTGACCAATGATATGGCCAAAAATGCGCTGGCGATTGTACTGTCGGTATCCGGTGAAACGGAAGAGATCCTGCGCTTCGCCAGCCAGTTCAGCCTGCATCACTGCAAGGTACTCTCCATTACCAGCCATGAGCACTCGCGGCTGGCAAAACTGGCCGATTTTAATCTCTCCTGGCATGTTCCCCAGACGCGTATTGCAGGCGTGTATGATATCACCACCCAAATCCCCGTTATTTATATTCTGGAGTCGCTCGGGCGTAAACTGGCGAAGAAATTAACAGAATAAAACATCCTGTTTTTTGCATGTAACAAATTACAATTCAGGCAAATTGTTATATCGTGACATTTAATGTCGCTTTGCTAGACTCGATTCCAATAAGTCATGAATTGAGAATAGCAACGATGAAAAAATTAACCTTACCAAAAGATTTTTTATGGGGCGGCGCGGTTGCTGCTCACCAGGTGGAAGGTGGCTGGAACAAAGGCGGCAAAGGGCCGAGCATCTGCGACGTGCTGACCGGTGGCGCGCATGGCGTTCCCCGTGAAATCACCCAGGAAGTGGTACCGGGTAAATACTACCCAAACCACGAGGCCATCGACTTTCACGGCCACTACAAAGAAGACATCAAGCTGTTTGCCGAGATGGGCTTCAAATGTTTCCGCACCTCTATCGCCTGGACGCGCATCTTCCCGAAAGGTGACGAAACGCAGCCCAATGAAGAAGGGCTGAAGTTTTACGACGATCTGTTCGATGAGTTGCTGAAGTACAACATCGAGCCGGTGATCACCCTCTCCCACTTCGAAATGCCGCTGCACCTGGTGCAGGAATATGGCGCCTGGACCAACCGTAAAGTGGTCGATTTCTTTGTCCGTTTCGCGGAAGCGGTCTTCGAGCGTTACAAAAACAAGGTCAAATACTGGATGACCTTCAACGAAATCAACAACCAGCGTAACTGGCGTGCCCCGCTGTTCGGTTACTGCTGCTCCGGTGTGGTCTATACCGAGCACGACAACCCGGAAGAGACCATGTACCAGGTGCTGCATCATCAGTTTGTGGCAAGCGCCCTGGCAGTGAAAGCTGCGCGTCGTATTAACCCGGAAATGAAGGTCGGCTGTATGTTGGCGATGGTGGCGCTCTATCCGTTCTCCTGTAAACCGGAGGACGTGATGTTTGCCCAGGAATCCATGCGTGAACGCTATGTCTTTACCGACGTTCAGCTGCGCGGTTATTACCCGTCTTATGTACTGAATGAGTGGGAGCGCCGTGGTTTTACCATTAACATGGAGCCGGGTGATGAGCAGATCCTGCGTGAAGGTACCTGCGACTACTTAGGTTTCAGCTATTACATGACTAACGCCGTCAAAGCAGAAGGCGGTACCGGCGATGCAATTTCAGGCTTTGAAGGCAGCGTGCCCAACCCGCATGTGAAAGCCTCTGACTGGGGCTGGCAGATTGACCCTGTGGGTCTGCGCTACTCTCTGTGTGAGCTATACGAGCGTTATCAGAAACCGCTGTTTATCGTCGAGAACGGTTTTGGCGCCTACGATAAAGTGGAAGAAGATGGCAGCATTAACGACGACTACCGCATCGATTATCTGCGCGCTCACGTGGAAGAGATGATCAAAGCCGTGACGCACGATGGCGTGGATCTGATGGGTTATACACCGTGGGGTTGTATCGACTGCGTGTCGTTCACCACCGGCCAGTACAGCAAGCGCTATGGTTTTATCTACGTGAACAAGCACGACGACGGCACGGGCGACATGTCGCGCTCGCGTAAGAAAAGCTTCGAGTGGTATAAAGGTGTGATTGCCAGTAACGGTGAGACGCTTTAACTCTGTAACGCCGGGCGGCGCTACGATTGATCCCCTCTCCCTTTTGGGGAGAGGGTTAGGGTAAGGGGTTTACTTCCCGCCCGCTAACTCAATAAAACTGCCCGTCACGTACGACGCTTTCTCGCTCAGCAGCCAGACAATCGCCTGGGCTACCTCTTCAGGCTGGCCGCCGCGCTGCATCGGCAGCAACGACTTAACGCGATCCACACGTCCCGGCTCTCCACCATCGGCATGGATGTCGGTATAGATAAGCCCAGGGCGCACGCAGTTAACGCGGATACCTTGCGCCGCCACTTCCAGCGCTAACCCGGTTGTCAGTGAATCCACCGCCCCTTTGGACGCCGCGTAATCCACATACTCACCCGGCGCGCCCAGTCGTGACGCCGCGGAGGAGACATTCACAATCGCCCCACCTTTGCCACCATGTTTGTGCGACATACGCTTTACCGCTTCACGGCAGCAAAGGAAATACCCCGTGACGTTGGTTGCCAGCACGCGATTAATGCGTTCAGCCGAAAGATTTTCGATAGTGGATTGCTCAAACAGGATCCCGGCGTTATTCACCAGCGCGGTCAGCGGCTCAGCTTCTCGGTCAAGACTGTCGAACATCGCCAGTACCTGCGCTTCATCGCTGATATCCGCGCGCAGGGCAAAGGCTTTACCGCCCGCCCCGACGATCTGGTTGATAACGTCCGTCGCAGCCTTGATATTGTGGTGATAATTCACCGCCACGGTGTAGCCTTCGTTTGCCAGCTGCAGCGCGGTGGCTTTACCGATACCGCGGCTGGCGCCTGTTACAAGTGCAATACCCATTCTTTTCTCCCAATAAAAAAGCCGGGTATGGCGGCTTCGCCATACCCGGCCTACGTTACTACATCAACACGATTACTGGTATTCGCTCATTGGTACGCAGGAGCAGAACAGATTACGGTCACCGTAGACGTCATCAAGACGTTTCACGGTTGGCCAGTATTTGTTTGCCACACCGGCCGGGAAGACCGCCAGTTCACGGCTGTAACCGTGATTCCACTCCGCCACCATTTCATGCTGCGTGTGCGGCGCATTGACCAGCGGGTTGTCTTCCAGCGTCCATTCGCCGTCCTGCACGCGGTCGATCTCCATGCGGATGGCCAGCATCGCATCAATAAAGCGGTCCAGCTCGGCTTTGCTCTCGGACTCCGTTGGCTCCACCATCAGCGTACCCGCAACCGGGAACGACATGGTTGGCGCATGGAATCCATAGTCGATAAGACGTTTGGCAATATCCAGCTCGCTAATGCCGGTCTGCTCTTTCAGCGGACGAATATCCAGAATGCACTCGTGCGCCACGCGGCCATCACGACCGGTGTAGAGCACCGGATAGGCTGACTTGAGGCGGGTCGCGATGTAGTTAGCGTTCAGGATCGCCACCTGGCTTGCCTTCTTCAGCCCTTCCGCGCCCATCATGCGGATGTACATCCAGCTGATTGGCAGGATAGAGGCGCTACCAAACGGTGCCGCTGACACCGCGCCCTGACGGGTCAGCATCCCTTCTATCTGCACCACGCTATGGCCTGGAACAAACGGTGCCAGGTGCGCTTTCACGCCGATTGGCCCCATACCCGGGCCGCCACCGCCATGCGGAATGCAGAAGGTTTTATGCAGGTTCAGGTGCGAAACGTCCGCGCCGATGAAGCCCGGCGAGGTGATGCCCACCTGCGCATTCATGTTCGCACCGTCGAGATAGACCTGGCCGCCAAACTGATGCACCACTTCACACACTTCACGGATGGTCTCTTCGTACACGCCGTGAGTCGACGGGTAGGTCACCATGATGCAGGAGAGCTTATCGCCCGCCTGTTCGGCTTTCGCACGCAGGTCAGCGAGGTCAATGTTGCCGTTCTTATCGCACGCCACCACGACCACTTCCATTCCCGCCATCTGGGCGGAGGCCGGGTTGGTGCCGTGGGCAGAGCTTGGGATCAGGCAGATATCACGGTGGCCTTCGTTACGGCTCTCGTGATAGTGGCGGATCGCCAGCAGACCGGCGTACTCACCCTGCGCACCAGAGTTTGGCTGCATGCAGAGCGCGTCATAACCCGTCAGTTTCACCAGCCAGTCGGAGAGCTGGTTGATCATCAGGTGATACCCTTCCGCCTGTTCGGCAGGGCAGAACGGGTGCAGCTCGGCAAATTCAGGCCAGGTGATAGGGATCATCTCTGCCGCCGCGTTCAGCTTCATGGTGCAGGAACCCAGCGGGATCATCGCCTGGTTCAGCGCCAGATCCTTGCGCTCCAGAGAGTGCATGTAACGCATCATCTCGGTTTCGCTGTGGTAGCGGTTAAAGACCGGGTGCGTCAGGATCGCATCGTTACGCAGCATGCTTTCCTGAATTGAGCGGCTGTCGAGCGCGACCTCTTTGTCCAGCGTATCAATATCCAGACCGTGCGCGTCGCCCAGCAACACGTTAAACAGGTTGACGATATCTACACGGGTGGTGGATTCATCGAGGGTGATGCCGACCGCGTTATGGATGTCGCTGCGCAGGTTGATTTGCGCCGCATCAGCACGCGCCAGCACCGCCGCTTTGTCCGCCACTTCAACGCACAGGGTGTCGAAGTAGTGAGCGTGACGCAGTTTGAGGCCTTTCTGCTGCAGACCGCAGGCCAGAATATCGGCCAGACGGTGAATGCGGCTGGCGATGCGTTTCAGGCCAACCGGACCATGGAACACCGCATACAGGCTGGCAATGTTAGCCAGCAGAACCTGCGAGGTACAAATGTTGGAGTTCGCTTTCTCGCGGCGGATATGCTGCTCACGCGTCTGCATCGCCATGCGCAGCGCAGTGTTACCGGCAGCGTCTTTTGACACACCGATAATACGGCCAGGCATGGAGCGTTTGAATTCATCTTTTGCCGCAAAGAATGCCGCGTGCGGGCCGCCGTAGCCCATCGGCACGCCGAAGCGCTGCGCAGAGCCGAAGACGATATCCGCACCCTGTTTGCCAGGCGCCGTCAGCAGTACCAGTGCCATAAAATCAGCGGCGACGCTGACAACGACTTTGCGGGATTTGAGTTCGGTCATCAGCGCGCTGTAGTCATGCACTTCGCCGGTGGTGCCCACCTGCTGTAGCAGCACGCCAAAGACATCCTGGTGATCCAGTACTTTGTCAGCATCGTCGACAATCACGTCGAAGCCAAAGGTTTCCGCACGAGTGCGTACCACGTCCAGCGTCTGCGGATGAACATCCGCCGCCACGAAGAAGCGGTTGGCGTTTTTCAGCTTGCTCACGCGTTTCGCCATCGCCATGGCTTCTGCCGCGGCGGTCGCTTCATCCAGCAGAGACGCAGAGGCGATGTCGAGACCGGTCAGATCCAGGGTCACCTGCTGGAAGTTCAACAGCGCTTCCAGACGGCCCTGGGACACTTCCGGCTGATAGGGGGTATACGCGGTATACCAGCCCGGGTTTTCCAGCATGTTGCGCAGGATCACCGGCGGTAACTGCACGTTGGTATAACCCATGCCAATGTAAGACTTATAGCGCTTGTTAAGGGCTGCAATGGCCTTTAATTCTGCCAGCGCAGCAAATTCAGTCGTCGCCTCGCCCACCTGTGGTGGCGTGGCAAGCTGGATGTCTTTTGGCACGATCTGGCCGATCAGTGCGTCTAATGAATCCGCGCCAACTGTCTTCAGCATCTCCTGCTGTTGCTGAGCATCCGGCCCTATGTGACGTTCAATGAAGGCGCCACGGTTTTCAAGCTGGCTTAAAGTCTGTGTCATGAGCGATGGTTCCTGAAACGTGCAGTGAATATAAGTTCCCTCTCCCTGTGGGAGAGGGATAATGGCTTACTCGTCTTCTAACAGAGCTTCGTATGCGGTGGCATCCAGCAGCGCAGCAACCTGTGATTCGTCGCTGGCTTTGATCTTGAAGATCCAGCCGCCTTCATACGGTTCGCTGTTGACCAGTTCCGGGGAGTCGCTCAGCGCGTCGTTGACGGCAATGATTTCGCCGCTCACCGGTGCATAGATATCGGATGCCGCCTTAACAGATTCCGCGACAGCGCAGTCATCGCCTGCGCTAACGGTCGCGCCCACTTCCGGCAGGTCAACAAACACCATGTCGCCCAGCAGCTCTTGCGCGTGCTCGGTGATCCCAACGGTATAAGAGCCGTCCGCCTCTTTGCGCAGCCACTCGTGTTCTTTGCTGTATTTCAGTTCTGCTGGCACATTGCTCATTGAAGTTCTCCTTATAAAAATGATTAGGCGACCGGCTTACCGGCGCGAACAAAAATCGGTTTGGTCACGTGGACCGGCATTTCGCGGTTGCGGATCTGTACCACCGCCGTTTCGCCAATGCCGGCCGGCACGCGTGCCAGTGCAATACTGTAGCCCAGCGTCGGGGAGAAGGTACCGCTGGTGATCACGCCTTCACGCGGATTGCCGTCTGCATCGGTAAAACGTACCGGCAGTTCGCCGCGCAGCACGCCTTTTTCCTTCATCACCAGGCCAACCAGCTGTTCAGTGCCCTTTTCGCGCTGCATCTCCAGCGCTTCACGGCCAATAAATTCGCGGTCAGCCGGTTCCCACGCGATGGTCCAGCCCATGTTAGCGGCCAGTGGAGAGACGCTTTCGTCCATCTCCTGACCATAAAGGTTCATGCCCGCTTCCAGACGCAGCGTATCGCGCGCGCCCAGTCCTGCTGGCTTGACGCCCGCTTCCACCAGCGCACGCCAGAAGTCGGCGGCTTTTTCATTCGGCATGGCAATTTCATAGCCCGCTTCACCGGTATAGCCGGTGGTGGCGATAAACAGATCGCCCGCCTGCACGCCGAAGAACGGCTTCATGCCAGCGGTGGCTTCACGCTGCTCGTTGTTGAACAGCGTGGCGGCTTTCGCCTGCGCGTTCGGCCCCTGTACGGCGATCAGCGACAGATCATCACGGACGGTGATGTCGATGGCATACGGTTCAGCGTGTTGGGTAATCCAGGAGAGGTCTTTTTCGCGGGTGGCGGAGTTTACAACGAGGCGGAAGAAATCTTCAGTGAAGTAGTAGACGATAAGGTCGTCAATCACGCCGCCAGAGGCATTTAGCATGCCGGTATAGAGCGCTTTACCTGGCGTCTTCAGTTTTGTGACGTCGTTTGCCAGCAGATAACGCAAAAACTCCCGGGTGCGGCTACCGCGCAGGTCGACAATTGTCATGTGGGAGACGTCGAACATACCGGCATCGGTACGCACTGCGTGGTGTTCATCAATCTGGGAGCCGTAATGCAGCGGCATCATCCAGCCATGAAAGTCCACCATACGTGCACCGCATAACACGTGTTGTTCGTACAAAGGAGTCTGTTGAGCCATCTTTTCCTCGTTGAAAAATTCACCGTGAATCCCGGTATCGGCCCCGTCATTCGGCACCGACGCAAACGTTCTCTTTTACCTGAACTTACCACCGAAACCGACGGTTAACCATAAGGTAAAACAGGTCATCACATTAGCTTATGACCAAAAAACGCTGAAAAGCCTACAGAGTTATTCACTGGTAAAATGCAATTCAACCCGCATAAAATTAACAAAGATCTAACAATATTTAGCACATGGTGATATTTCATGCGGAAAAATGGGCCAAATTTCCGTAACGGAAAAATAGCCAGATTAGATTATCTAATGCGAAAAATGGCGTGAAATTAGATTATTTCAAACGAGGATATTTACCCGGCGCAGAGGCCGGGTAAATAAAGTGTGACGGGGATCGAGATTAACGTAACCAGTCGGGAAGATCGTTAAGACCCATCGCCTGACGAAGGAGTTGAGGTTTTACGCCCGGAAGGGTGTCGGCCAGTTTCAGGCCGATGTCGCGCAGCAGTTTTTTCGCCGGATTTGCCCCGGCAAACAGCTCGCGGAAGCCCTGCATGCCTGCCAGCATCACCGCCGCGCTGTGTTTGCGGCTGCGTTCGTAGCGACGCAGGTAGAGATGCTGGCCAATGTCTTTACCTTCGCGGTGCAGACGGCGCAGCTCATTCACCAGCTCTGCCGCATCCATAAAGCCAAGGTTAACCCCCTGTCCGGCCAGCGGATGAATGGTATGCGCCGCGTCACCCACCAGCGCGAGACGGTGCGCCGCAAACTGGCGCGCGTAGCGGCCGGTCAACGGGAATACCAGGCGTTCGCTCTCAAGGGTGCACAGACCAAGACGGTTATCAAACGCCATGCACAGCGCCTGATTAAACGCCTCTGGCGTCGCCTCGCGCATCAGCTGTGCTTTTTCCGGCACCAGAGACCAGACGATCGAGCACAGGTGCGGATCGCTCAGCGGCAGAAATGCCAGAATACCGTCGTTATGGAAAATCTGGCGCGCAACGCCGCCGTGCGGCTCTTCAGTACGGATGGTTGCTACCAGCGCATGATGACGATAATCCCAGAAGGTCAGGGGAATATCCGCCTTGTTACGCAGCCACGAGTTTGCGCCATCCGCGCCCACCACCAGCCGCGCGGTGAGCATGTCGCCGCTCTGCAGGGTGAGAAACGCTTCGTTTTCGCCCCATGCCACCTGCTGGATTTGCGCGGGCGCCATCAGGTTGATGTCGCTGCAGGATTGCGCTTTTTGCCATAACGCATGGTGAATGACGGCATTTTCGATGATATGACCCAGATGGCTATAGCCCATACTTTCATCATCAAACGCGATATGACCAAAGCTGTCTTTGTCCCACGCTTCCATTCCGTGATAGCAGCTGGCACGCTGCGCCACGATATCTGACCAGACGCCAAGGCGCGTCAGTAGTTTTTCGCTGGCGGCATTGATTGCCGAGACGCGCAGTTCCGGCGGCGCATCGTGCGCAACGGGCTGAGGCAGATTTTGCTCCAGCACGGCCACGCGCAGACCACTGCCCTGTAAACCACAGGCCAGCGCCAGCCCTACCATTCCGCCGCCTACAATGGCGACATCAACATTTTGCACGATGATAACTCCTTAACGCGCGACCCAACCAAGGGTCCGCTGCGCCAGCACGTCACGTGCCGGAATGAATAATTCCATCGCCATCAGCCCAAGGTTGCGGCCTGCAACCAGCGGTGCCCAGCGATTGGCAAACAGATGTACCAGGCCATCGGTGACGCCGATAGTCGCTTCTTTATCGGCCCGGCGTCGCTTCTGATAATGGCTGAGCACCGGATACGCGCCGCAATCTTTTTGCTCATGCCACGCCTGGGACAGAGTCTCTGCCAGGCTCATCACGTCGCGTAGCCCAAGGTTGAAGCCTTGCCCGGCGATTGGGTGCAACGTCTGCGCGGCATTGCCGACCAGCGCCACGCGATGGGAGATGGACTGAGATGCCGTGGTCAGCGACAGCGGGTAAACAGCGCGTTTTCCCGCATGGGTAATACGCCCCAGCCGCCAGCCAAAGGCTTTTTGCAGCTCGGTACAAAAACGGTCGTCGGACCAGGCCTCAACGTCAGCCGCTTTATCCTGGGGATGACACCACACCAGCGAGCAGCGTCCGTTTGACATCGGCAGCATGGCCAGCGGGCCGTGCTGAGTGAAACGTTCAAACGCCCTGCCGTTGTGTTCTCCCGCCGTAGAAACGTTAGCAATAACGGCGACCTGTCCGTAAGGCTGAGCGCGCCATTCCACGCCGCACTGGGTGCCAAGCGCAGAACGTGAACCATCGGCGGCGACCAGAAGCTGGCCATCCAGAACCGTGCCGTTTTCCAGCGTCACGCTGACCGCCGCTTCGCTGCGGCTGAAGCTGGCGACGCGTGCCGGGCAATGGAGCGTCACACCCGGGGCATCCTGCAATAAACGGAACAGACGCAGCCCGACGTCGTGAAGTTCAACCACCCGACCTAAGGCATCAATGCGGTAATCCTGCGCGTCCAGCGTCACAAACCCGGCATGGCCACGATCGCTGACGTGAACGGTGTTGATTGCCGTCGCACAATCCGCAATCGCCTGCCAGATGCCAATTCGAGCGAGCTGCTGGCAGGTCCCCTGAGCCAGGGCAATGGCGCGGGCATCAAACCCGGGATGATCGGACGCCTCTGGCGCCACGGCCTCCACCAGATGGACCGGAAGTTGCCCTTTCGTCAAATGCGAGATGGCCAGCGCCAGCGTAGCTCCCGTCATCCCCCCACCAACGATAATCACGCTCATGGGCGTGCCGCTGCCATCAGCGCCTCAATGTCATCGGCGTTTTTCACCACGCCCGCGGTCAGGTTTTCGTTACCGGTTTCGGTGATGACAATGTCATCTTCGATGCGAATACCAATTCCACGGTACGCTTCCGGCACGTCGGCATCCGGCGCAATGTAGAGCCCCGGTTCAACGGTCAGCACCATACCCGGCTCCAGCACGCGAGAACGTTCTGAACCATACGCACCCACATCATGCACATCCAGCCCCAGCCAGTGGCTCAGGCCGTGCATAAAGTAGGGGCGATGCGCATTTTCAGCAATCAGGGTATCCACATCACCGTTCAGAATCCCGAGCCTTACGAGGCCGGTAATCATGATGCGCACCACTTCGCCGGTCACTTCCTGGATGGAGGTGCCGGGGCGATAGAGCTTCAGCGCGGTTTCAAGAGATTCAAGAACGATGTCATAAATTTCGCGCTGCGCGGGAGTGAACTTACCGTTCACCGGGAAGGTACGGGTAATGTCGCCCGCATAGCCCTGATATTCGCAGCCTGCATCAATCAGCACCAGATCGCCGTCACGCAGTTCACTTTCATTTTCGGTGTAGTGCAGAATGCAGCCGTTTTCACCGCCGCCGACAATGGTGTTGTAAGAGGGATAACGCGCGCCGTGGCGGTTGAACTCGTGGTGAATCTCGCCTTCCAGCTGATATTCAAACAGGCCGGGGTGGCACTTTTCCATCGCCCTTGTGTGAGCCAGCGCGCTGATTTCGCCTGCACGACGCATCACGTCCAGCTCTTCCTGCGATTTAAACAGGCGCATCTCGTGGACCACCGGGCGCCAGTCCGTCAGCGTGGCCGGGGCGGAGAGATTCTGCCGGGAGCCTTTACGCAGCTTATCCAGCGCGGTGAAGACTATCTCATCGGCGTACGCATACTCACCCTGCGCGTGGTAAAGCACATCCAGCCCGTTCAGCAACTGATAGAGCTGCTGGTTGATTTCGCTGAACGCCAGCGCACGGTCCACACCCAGTTTCGCGGGCGCGGCCTCTTGCCCCAGGCGGCGACCAAACCAGATCTCCGCGGTGAGATCCCGTACGCGGTTGAAAATCACGCTGTGGTTGTGGGTGTCATTGCTCTTGATCAGCACCAGTACCGCCTCCGGTTCATTGAACCCGGTGAAGTACCAGAAATCGCTGTTCTGGCGATAGGGGTATTCACTGTCGGCACTGCGCGTCACTTCGGGCGCGGCAAAAATCAGCGCAGCGCTTCCGGGCTGCATTTTTGCCAGCAGCGCCTGACGACGACGGGAATACTCTTGATGCGAGATAACCATGACACCCTCCTGTGCGTTATTTTTCTTAATGTAAGGTTGGCTTACGAACTTCCGGTGCGGTTGGCTGCGAGCGGGTGAAGTTATCGTGGCACAGCAGTGCCGCCACGCGAACGTACTCGATAATCTCTTCGAGAGACATCTCCAGCTCTTCCTGATCTTCTTCTTCGTCGTAACCCAGCTGCGCGATGTTACGCAGATCGTCGATCGCTTCACCCGCTTCGCCGGTCACTTTATCAAGCTTAGGCTGCGTTACGCCCAGCCCCAGCAGATAGTGGTTTACCCAACCGGCCAGCGCATCGGCGCGATCGAACACGCTGACATCGTCGCCTTCAGGCAGATAAAGCTGAAAAAGGAAGCCATCGTCCTCCAGCGAATCGCTGATCGCCGAGTGCATTTTTCGCAGCGCTTCCGCCAGTTCATGACCAAACGCCAGCCCTTCGTTCGTCAGGTCGTGGATCAGCGGCTGCCATGAGCTGTCGCTGTTTCCGCCGCATAGCATGCCACTGATCAGACCGTGCATTTCGGCAGGGGTTAAACCCACACCCTGCTGGTTCAGTAACTGGTTTAAATCGTTGTAACCAGGCATTTCGTTCTGTATAGACATGAGCTTTCGTCATCAAAGGGAGGAATATTCATGATATGCTACCACTTTGGACCCTGGTGATACCAGAAAAGGGCTTGTATCTTCACATCAGGGTAGCTATAGTGTCGCCCCTTCGCAGCCCCCGGGGCAGTAAGCGAAGGCAGCGCAGTCAATCAGCAGGAAGGTGGCATGTCTGCACAACCCGTCGATCTCCAGATTTTTGGCCGTTCACTGCGAGTGAATTGTCCTCCTGAACAAAGGGATGCTTTGAATCAGGCTGCGGACGATTTGAATCAGCGGTTGCAAGATCTCAAAGAACGCACTAGAGTCACAAATACTGAGCAGCTGGTTTTTATCGCCGCGTTGAACATCAGCTATGAACTGACTCAGGAAAAAGCGAAGACACGCGACTACGCGGCAAGCATGGAGCAGCGCATTAAAATGCTCCAGCAGACCATAGAACAGGCGTTGCTTGATCAAGGTCGCAATCCCGAAAGACCGGGACCAAAGTTTGAATAACACTTCTCAGTTGACTATGGTAGAGTAACTGTGAAGACAAAATTTCTCTGAGATGTTCGCAAGCGGGCCAGTCCCCTGAGCCGATATTTCATACCACAAGAATGTGGCGCTCCATGGTTGGTGAGCATGCTCGGTTCGTCCGAGAAGCCTTAAAACTATGACGACACATTCACCTTGAACCAAGGGTTCAAGGGTTACAGCCTGCGGCGGCATCTCGGAGATTCCCTCACTCTTCTTCTACCACTACCATGACTCAATTCCCTGAAGTTTCTGCCTCACGCCAGGATATTCGTCAACTCATTCGACAACGTCGCCGGGCGTTAACCCCTGAACAGCAAGCGCATTTTGCCCAGCAGGCCGCGGCACGCATGATGGCGTATCCGCCTGTAGTAATGGCGCATACCGTCGCGCTGTTTCTCTCTTTTGATGGTGAGCTGGATACGCAGCCACTCATCGAACAACTCTGGCGAGCCGGAAAGCGGGTCTATTTGCCGGTGCTGCATCCGTTTAGCGCAGGGAACCTGCTGTTTCTGCACTACCACCCACACAGCGAACTGGTTGTGAATCGTCTGAAAATCACCGAGCCGAAGCTGGATGTGCGCGACGTGCTGCCGCTGTCACAGCTGGACGTGCTGATTACGCCGCTGGTGGCGTTTGATGAACAGGGCCAGCGTTTAGGAATGGGCGGGGGGTTCTATGACAGAACGTTGCAAAACTGGCAGCAGTACGGGTTGCAGCCGGTGGGTTATGCGCATGATTGTCAGACGGTAGAAGCCTTGCCGGTCGAGAAGTGGGATGTGCCGTTGCCGGCGGTGATAACACCCAGTAAAACCTGGACCTGGTAGAATAAAGCCGGGTGGCGCTTACGCTTACCCGGCCTACAAAACGTCGACGTAGGTCGGGTAAGGCGTAGCCGCCACCCGATACTACAAACCTCACCCTTAGTACAGCAGACGCGCGCGAATCGTCCCCGGAATGGCCTTCATGCTCTGCAGCGCTTTCTCGGCCACATCTTCATCTGCTTCGATATCAATAACCACATAGCCCATCTGCGAGTTGGTTTGCAGATACTGCGCGGCAATGTTGACACTCTGCTCAGCAAAGATCTGGTTGATGGCGGTCAGCACGCCCGGACGGTTTTCGTGAATATGCAGCAGACGACGGCCACCGTGCAGCGGCAGCGACACTTCCGGGAAGTTAACGGCAGAGAGCGTTGAACCGTTATCGGAGTATTTACTCAATTTACCCGCCACTTCCAGACCGATGTTCTCCTGCGCTTCCTGAGTAGAGCCACCGATGTGTGGCGTCAGGATCACGTTGTCGAACTCGCACAGCGGAGAGTTAAATGGATCGCTGTTGGTTGCAGGCTCCGTCGGGAAGACGTCGATAGCCGCCCCCGCCAGATGCTTACGCTTCAGGGCATCGCACAGCGCGGGAATGTCGACAACCGTACCGCGTGCGGCGTTGATCAGCAGGGAACCCGGCTTCATCAGCGCCAGCTCTTCCGCGCCCATCATGTTTTTGGTTGAGGCGTTTTCCGGCACATGCAGGCTCACCACGTCGCTCATGTTCAGCAGGTCAGAAAGATGTTGAACCTGAGTGGCGTTCCCCAGCGGCAGCTTGCTTTCAATGTCGTAGAAGTAAACATGCATGCCCAGGGATTCAGCCAGGATACCCAGTTGGGTACCAATGTGGCCGTAACCAATGATACCCAGCTTTTTACCGCGCGCTTCATAAGAGCCCGCGGCCAGTTTGTTCCACACGCCGCGGTGGGCTTTGGCGTTGGCTTCCGGAATACCACGCAGCAGCAGCAGCAGTTCGCCAATCACCAGCTCCGCCACGGAACGGGTGTTGGAGAACGGGGCGTTGAAGACCGGGATACCGCGTTTTGCGGCAGCATTCAGGTCAACCTGGTTGGTACCGATGCAGAAACAGCCGATAGCGACCAGCTTTTCCGCCGCCGCAATAACATCTTCAGTCAGGTGAGTACGGGATCGCAGGCCGATGAAGTGGGCATCACGGATGGACGCTTTCAGCTCTTCAGTATCCAGCGCGCCTTTGTGAAATTCGATGTTGGTGTAACCTGCCGCGCGAAGGCTATCAAGTGCTTTTTGATGCACGCCTTCTACTAGCAGGAATTTAATCTTGTCTTTCTCCAGTGATACCTTTGCCATTTACCCGACCCTGTTTTTTTGTCTGAACTGATGTTGTGCTGGATTGAAATCCGCTTAGCCAACATATCAAAAAAAACTATTGCAGCAATATGAACGTTTGCGTCGGCACTCTGAAGAAAAGTCATACAGCGCAAAATAGCAGAGTAAAATGCTGTAAATATTTGTGAATGCGGAAGGTTCAGCAAGAGAGGGGCAAAAAACGTGACACAAGTCACCGAATTTAGCTTTTCAAAATTTTTTTAGCGGGGGGAGGACTCCCCCCGTCAGATCATTTTACGATGGTTTTCACGCCATCAGCCGTGCCGATCAGCGCAACATCCGCGCCACGGTTGGCGAATAACCCTACTGTTACCACGCCCGGAATGCCGTTGATGGCGTTTTCGAGCGCGATCGCGTCGAGAATTTCCAGGCCATGAACGTCGAGGATCACGTTGCCGTTATCGGTGACCACACCCTGACGGTATTCAGGACGTCCGCCCAGTTTTACCAGCTCACGTGCCACGGCGCTGCGCGCCATTGGGATCACTTCAACCGGAAGCGGGAATTTACCCAGAATATCAACCTGCTTGGATGCGTCCGCGATACAGATAAATTTATCGGCCACGGAGGCGATGATCTTTTCACGCGTCAGCGCTGCGCCGCCGCCTTTGATCATCTGCATATGCCCGTTGATTTCATCCGCGCCATCAACGTAGATCCCCAGACGGTCCACTTCGTTCAGATCGAAAACGGTAATGCCGAGGCTTTTCAGCTTTTCCGTGGAAGCATCGGAGCTCGAAACCGCGCCCTCGATCTGCCCCTTCATCGTGCCCAGCGCATCGATAAAGTGTGCCGCCGTAGATCCCGTACCCACACCGACGATAGTACCCGGTTGCACGTACTGGAGCGCGGCCCATCCTACTGCTTTTTTCAGTTCATCCTGCGTCATGATCGTTTTGCCTGTGGTATGAAAACTTAGGGCGCATTATAGAACACGTGAGGTGGAATTCGTCTGCCACAAAGGGAAAATTGTGTCATAGTGCAGATTAAGCAAAATTAAGGAGTAAGCCAGAGCAATGAAACGTCCGGACTACAGAACACTACAGGCACTTGATGCAGTTATTCGTGAACGCGGTTTTGAGCGCGCAGCGCAAAAGCTGTGTATTACTCAGTCCGCCGTATCACAGCGTATCAAACAGCTTGAAAACATGTTCGGGCAGCCACTGCTGGTGCGTACCGTGCCACCGCGTCCAACAGAGCAAGGACAAAAGCTCCTCGCGCTGCTCCGTCAGGTTGAACTGCTGGAAGACGAATGGCTGGGTGATGAACAAACGGGTTCTACGCCGTTGCTGCTGTCGCTGGCGGTGAACGCCGACAGTCTGGCAACCTGGCTGCTGCCCGCCCTCGCCCCGGTTCTGGCCGATTCCCCTATCCGTCTGAATCTTCAGGTTGAAGATGAAACCCGCACCCAGGAACGCCTGCGTCGCGGTGAAGTGGTCGGGGCGGTCAGTATTCAGCCTCAGGCACTGCCAAGCTGCCTGGTGGATCAACTGGGGGCGCTGGATTACCTGTTTGTCGGTTCAAAAGCCTTTGCGGAGCGCTACTTCCCCAATGGCGTCACCCGCGCCGCGCTGCTTAAGGCGCCTGCCGTGGCGTTCGACCATCTGGACGATATGCATCAGGCTTTCCTGCAACAAAACTTCGATCTGCCGCCGGGCAGCGTGCCGTGCCACATCGTGAACTCGTCTGAGGCCTTCGTGCAGCTTGCGCGTCAGGGAACCACCTGCTGCATGATCCCGCACCTGCAGATTGAAAAGGAGTTGAAAAGCGGTGAGCTGATTGATTTGACGCCGGGGCTGTATCAGCGCCGGATGCTTTACTGGCACCGTTTTGCGCCGGAAAGCCGCATGATGCGCAACGTCACCGACGCGCTGCTGGCATACGGGCACAAGGTGTTGAGACAGGATTAATCGCTTGAATTCCCTCTCCCTGTGGGAGAGGGTTAGGGTCAGGGCAAATTACTGCGCCTTAGCCGTCTCAGTTTGCTGAGTTTGCGTCGGCTCCAGCTGGAACACCACATCAACCTGATCGTCGAACTGAATGGTCGGCTGCTCATAACTTTCCTGAGCAGATACCGGCGCCGCATCGGCTTTCATCATCCGTACCATCGGGCTTGGCTGATAGTTAGAGACGTGGTAACGCACGCTATACACCGGGCCGAGCTTACTCTTAAATCCAGCGGCCAGCTGCTGCGCCTGATGCATCGCATCGTCAATTGCCGCTTTACGCGCTTCGTCTTTGTATTTCTCCGGTTGCGCAACGCCCAGTGAGACGGAACGAATTTCGTTCAGACCCGCCTTCAGCGCGCCATCCAGAAGGGAGTTCAGCTTATCCAGCTGGCGGACGGTCACTTCAACGCTACGCACAGCGCGATAGCCTTTCAGGATACTTTTGCCGTTCTGGTAGTCGTAATCAGGCTGAGTACGCAGGTTCGCAAAGCTGATGTCTTTTTTGGCAACACCGTTCTGCTCCAGGAAAGAGAGATATTGCGCAACACGATCGTCAGCCTGCTTCTTGGCGGAAGCGGCATCCTTCGCGGCCACGTTGACTTCAATTGCCAGCGTCGCAACATCCGGTACCGCATCCACGCTGGCGGTGCCGGAAGTGACGATGTGCGGACCATTTGGCAATTCATTCGCCTGAACAGACACCGCACCCAAACTTACTAATGCCGCCAGGGCCATCACGTTAAACTTCACTGTCATTCCTCCATGTTGCGAAGAGTGCCCTAACAACAGGGCGCATGCCAGCAAGCTTAGCGGGTCCTGCTCAGTTGTCCATAAGACAACGCTTAGTTGAACAATCCCTGAACATGATGAATCCCCTCTTTCGCCAGCTGAAAGGCAATGACCCACATCACCACGCCCACCAGCGTGTTGATGATCCGCTGGGCTTTAGCAGTACGCAAACGGGGTGCCAGCCACGCCGCCAGAATGGCGAGGCCAAAGAACCAGAGGAAGGAGGCGCTCACCGTGCCCAGGGCAAACCAGCGCTTCGGCTCAACGTCCAGTTGCCCACCCAGGCTCCCGAGCACCACAAACGTGTCGAGATAGACGTGCGGATTAAGCCACGTTACCGCCAGCATGGTGACGATGATCTTCCAGCGCCCCTGCTTCATCACTTCGGCGCTCGCCAGCTCCAGGTTACTGCTCATTGCCGTTTTTAACGCACCGAATCCGTACCACAGCAGGAAGGCGACCCCGCCCCAGGTCACCAGCGCCAGCAGCCAGGGTGACTGCATCAGCAGCGCACTCCCGCCAAAAATCCCGGCACAAATCAGCAGTAAATCGCTTACCGCGCACAGCAGGGCAATCATCAGATGATACTGACGGCGAATCCCCTGGTTCATGACAAACGCATTTTGGGGACCGAGGGGAAGGATCATGGCTGCGCCTAACGCAAGCCCCTGAAAATAATACGATAACATGACATTTATCTCGCAGAATTGTCTTTGGAGCAGACTATACTGCGAGAAGAACATTAGAGGAAATTGATAATATTAATTGGGTATTAGCATAGCTAATAAAATAAAAGCCCGGTGGCGCTAGCGCTTACCGGGCCTACGGGAGACGTTATTCGGCTTCTTTTACTTTTTTGACGTTTACGTCCATCTGCGGATACGGGAAGCTGATGCCGTTGGCGTCAAACTCGCGCTTAATGCGCTCCAGCACGTCCCAGTACACGTTTTGCAGATCGCTGCTTTTGCTCCAGATACGCACCACGAAGTTAATAGAGGAAGCACCCAGCTCATGCAGGCGCACGGTCTGCTCTTTGTCCTTCAGAATGCGATCATCGGAGGCGATGATGTTAGCAATCAGCGATTTCACCTGATCAATATCGGAATCATACGCCACGCTGATAATTAACTCGTTACGGCGCACCGGCTCGCGAGAAAAGTTAATAATGTTGCCCGCGATGATTTTCCCGTTCGGGACCACAACGATACGCCCGTCAACGGTACGCAGAGTGGTAGAGAAAATTTGTACCTGCAGTACGGTACCGGCAATGCCGCCCAGATCAACATACTCACCGGAACGGAATGGACGGAAGGTGACCAGCAGAACGCCTGCCGCCAGGTTCGAGAGCGAGCCCTGTAACGCCAGACCAATAGCCAGACCCGCGGCACCAAGCACGGCGATCACCGATGCCGTTTGTACCCCCACGCGCCCCAGTGCAGCAATCAGGGTAAACGCGATGATGCCATAGCGCACCAGCGCAGAGAGAAAGTCAGCCACCGTAGCGTCAATGTGTCGCGCTACCATCACCCGGTTGACCGCATTCGATACAATACGCGCCACGATCATCCCGACGATGATGATGGCAATCGCCGCGACGATATTCACGGCGTAGCTCAGCAGCAGCGCCTGGTTGCGCACCAGCCAGTTACCGGCGTTATTGATGCTGTCTACAACATCGAGTTGTTCCATTTATTCTTCCTTTTGTTAAACCAAAACACAAATCCATCCCCCATGGAGACAGGCAGGTCCGTAAAGGGTAAACAAAAAGCGCAAGTTTTGCCAAACAGATCACAAAAACCGATCTGACAGGGTATTGAAAAAGCATAAAAAAAGGCCCGCGTTTGCGGGCCTCCTGATGCTGTCAGCAGCTCAAATTACAGAACGTCGATCGCGTTCAGCTCTTTGAATGCCTGCTCCAGACGGGTCACCATGGATGTCTGCGCTGCGCGCAGCCATACGCGTGGATCGTAGTATTTCTTGTTCGGCTGGTCTTCGCCTTTCGGGTTGCCCAGCTGGCCCTGCAGGTAAGCTTCGTTCGCTTTGTAGTACTGCAGGATACCGTCCCAGGTTGCCCACTGGGTGTCGGTATCGATGTTCATTTTCACTACGCCGTAGCTTACGGAGTCTTTGATTTCCTGAGCAGAAGAACCGGAACCGCCGTGGAAGACGAAGTTCAGGCTGTTGTGCGGCAGGTTGTGTTTCTTGGACACGTATTCCTGAGAGTCACGCAGGATGGTTGGGGTCAGAACCACGTTACCTGGTTTGTAAACGCCGTGTACGTTACCGAAGGACGCTGCAATGGTGAAGCGTGGGCTGATTTTGCTCAGCTCGGTGTAAGCGTAATCAACGTCTTCTGGCTGAGTGTACAGAGCAGAAGCGTCCATGTGGCTGTTGTCCACGCCGTCTTCTTCACCGCCGGTGCAACCCAGTTCGATTTCCAGGGTCATGCCCATTTTGGACATGCGCGCCAGGTATTTGGAGCAGATCTCGATGTTCTCTTCCAGAGACTCTTCAGACAGGTCGATCATGTGAGAAGAGAACAGTGGCTTACCGGTAGCCGCGAAGTGTTTTTCACCCGCGTCCAGCAGACCGTCGATCCACGGCAGCAGTTTCTTCGCGCAGTGGTCAGTGTGCAGGATAACTGGAACACCGTAGTGTTCAGCCATCTGATGTACGTGGTGCGCACCAGAGATAGCGCCCAGGATTGCAGCACCCTGAGGAATGTCAGTTTTCACGCCTTTACCTGCGATGAACGCAGCGCCGCCGTTAGAGAACTGTACGATAACCGGTGCTTTAACTTTTGCAGCGGTTTCCAGTACGGCGTTGATGGAGTCAGTACCCACGCAGTTAACTGCTGGCAGAGCAAAGTTGTTTTCTTTAGCTACCTGGAACACTTTCTGAACGTCATCACCAGTGATCACGCCAGGTTTTACGAAATCAAAAATTTTAGACATGTTGCTTAGTCCTGTATCTTCGGCCGTTAGAAAAGGTGCGAGCTCTTAAAGCGCGCTGAAAATTGGGCAGGTTTCCCTGCCCTTGAATGGCTTACTTCTTAGCGCGCTCTTCGAGCATTGCTACTGCTGGCAGAACTTTGCCTTCCACGAATTCGAGGAATGCGCCGCCACCAGTGGAGATGTAGGAGATTTTGTCAGCGATACCGAACAGGTCGATTGCTGCCAGGGTGTCACCACCGCCTGCGATAGAGAACGCTTCGCTGTCTGCGATAGCGTTAGCAACAATTTCAGTCCCTTTACGGAAGTTCGGGAATTCGAACACGCCAACAGGACCGTTCCACAGGATAGTTTTTGCGTTTTTCAGGATTTCAGCCAGTTTCTGTGCAGAAACGTCGCCCAGGTCCAGAATCTGCTCTTCATCTTTGATGTCGTTTACAGATTTCAGGGTAGCAGTCGCCGTTTCGGAGAACTCAGTGGCAACGCGAACATCGGTTGGAACCGGGATATCACAGGTGCCCAGCAGGCGTTTGGCTTCGTCAACCAGGTCTGCTTCATACAGGGATTTACCGACGTTGTGGCCCTGAGCGGCAACGAAGGTGTTCGCGATACCACCGCCAACGATCAACTGGTCAGCGATTTTAGACAGGGAATCCAGAACGGTCAGTTTGGTAGAAACTTTAGAACCACCCACGATGGCAACCATTGGACGAGCAGGTTCTTTCAGTGCTTTACCCAGCGCATCCAGCTCCGCGGCCAGCAGAGGTCCAGCGCACGCAACGTCTGCGAATTTACCGATACCGTGGGTAGACGCCTGCGCACGGTGTGCAGTACCGAATGCATCCATTACGAATACGTCGCACAGCGCCGCGTATTTTTTGGAGAGTGCTTCGTCGTCTTTCTTCTCGCCTTTGTTGAAGCGAACGTTTTCCAGCACCACCAGCTCACCGGCAGCCACTTCCACGCCATCCAGGTAATCTTTCACCAGGCGAACCGGGCTGGACAGTTTGTCTTTCAGGTAATTAACAACCGGCAGCAGAGAGAACTCTTCGTTGTACTCGCCTTCAGTTGGACGACCCAGGTGGGAGGTCACCATCACTTTCGCACCCTGCTTCAGAGCCAGTTCGATGGTTGGCAGAGATGCACGGATACGCGCGTCACTGGTCACTTTGCCATCTTTAACTGGCACGTTCAGATCCGCACGGATGAAAACGCGTTTACCAGCCAGATCCAGATCGGTCATCTTAATTACAGACATGGTGAATCCTCTCGTTGATTCTTAAAGTTTTGCAGACGCACGATGCGTCTTACCTGAAACCTTTGGCAGCCATTGCTAACGTGGTGTCGAGCATTCGGTTAGCAAAGCCCCATTCGTTATCACACCAGACCAGCGTCTTGATAAGGTGTGCGCCACTGACGCGCGTTTGCGTGCCATCAACAATGGCGCTGTGCGGGTCATGGTTAAAATCCACTGAGACCAACGGTAATTCCGTATAGTCAACTATACCATGAAATGCCCCCTGTGCCGCTTTTTGCAGCAACAGATTGACTTCACAGGCTTTTACCGGTTTTTTCACCGTCACGCTGAGGTCAATTGCGGTGACGTTTATCGTCGGTACACGCACGGCAATCGCTTCAAAACGGTCATTAAACTGCGGGAAAATTCGGGTGATCCCGGCAGCCAGTTTTGTGTCCACCGGGATGATTGACTGGCTCGCAGCACGCGTGCGTCGTAAATCCGGGTGGTAGGCGTCGATGACCTGCTGATCGTGCATGGCGGAGTGAATTGTGGTCACGGTGCCGGATTCAATGCCATATGCATCGTCTAACAGTTTAATGACCGGAATAATGCAGTTGGTGGTGCAGGAGGCGTTGGAGACAATACGGTGTTCGGCTTGCAGCTCATGCTGATTGACGCCGAAAACTACCGTTGCGTCGAGGTCGTTACTGCCGGGATGAGAGAACAGGACTTTTTTCGCGCCGGCGGTGAGATGCGCTTCGCCGTGTTCGCGGTTGCCATATACGCCGGTGCAGTCAAGCACCACATCCACACCCAGTTCACGCCACGGTAGCGCGGCAATACTGCGCTCATGCAGTACGCGGATCGTATCGTCACCGACAAACAGCTGATCCCTTTCCTGGCGCACGTCCCAGGCAAAGCGTCCGTGGCTGGTGTCATATTTCAATAAATGCGCCATGCCCGCAGCATCCGCCAGTTCATTGATTGCCACCACGGTAATTTCCGCCCGACGCCCGGATTCATATAAAGCACGAACCACGTTGCGCCCGATGCGACCGAAGCCATTAATCGCTACGCGTACGGTCATAGATCTCCTGCAAAGCTATCCCTGAGTTCGAGGTGGCTGAAAGAGTAATCCAGCTACGCCCGAAGGGGAATCTTTGCTATCACAAACTGCGATTGATTGGTCAATTGTCGAACATTTAATCGACTGAAACGCTTCAGCAAGAATAAGCGAATCGGGGAATAAAAGGAATGTCTGTCCAGATGAATAAGCGAGCTATATGACTTGCGTCACATTTTAGGTGGAATAATTTACAGAGCAGTTACATGTCTGAGGAATAGTGCCTACAAAAAAGCCGGGTGACGCTTACGCTTACCCGGCCTACGTTTTGTGCCATTTGTAGGCCCGGTCAGCGTAAGCGCCACCGGGCAAAACGGCAATTACAGCAGTTCTTTAGCCTTAGCGACAACGTTCTCAACGGTGAAGCCGAACTCTTCGAACAGCTGCTCTGCCGGAGCAGATTCACCGAAGGTGGTCATACCGACGATAGCGCCGTTCAGGCCCACGTATTTGAACCAGTAGTCAGCGATACCCGCTTCAACCGCCACGCGTGCGGAAACGGCTTTAGGCAGTACGGATTCACGGTAAGCAGCATCCTGCTTGTCGAACGCATCGGTAGACGGCATGGAAACCACGCGCGCTTTAACGCCTTCGGCAGTCAGTTTGTCCCAGGCTGCAACAGCCAGCTCAACTTCAGAACCGGTTGCGATGAAGATCAGCTCTGGCTGTCCCGCGCAATCCTTCAGCACGTAGCCACCGCGGGCGATGTTCGCCAGCTGCTCTTCGGTACGATCCTGCTGTGTCAGGTTCTGACGGGAGAGGATCAGCGCGGTTGGACCGTCCTGACGCTCAACGCCATATTTCCATGCCACTGCAGATTCCACCTGGTCACATGGACGCCATGTGCTCATGTTCGGGGTGACACGCAGGGAAGCAACCTGCTCTACCGGCTGGTGAGTTGGACCATCTTCGCCCAGACCAATGGAGTCGTGGGTATAAACCATCACCTGACGCTGTTTCATCAGCGCAGCCATACGCACGGCGTTACGGGCATATTCCACGAACATCAGGAAGGTAGAGGTGTACGGCAGGAAACCACCGTGCAGGGAGATACCGTTCGCGATAGCGGTCATACCGAATTCACGTACACCATAATGGATGTAGTTACCGGCCGCATCTTCGTTGATTGGCTTAGAGCCAGACCACAGGGTCAGGTTAGACGGTGCCAGGTCAGCGGAGCCGCCGAGGAATTCTGGAAGCCATGGACCGAACGCTTCGATCGCATTCTGAGACGCTTTACGGCTGGCGATTTTAGATGGGTTCGCCTGCAGCTTAGCGATGAACTCGTTCGCTTTCGCGTCGAAGTCAGACGGCATTTCACCTTTCATACGACGGGTGAATTCAGCCGCTTCCTGTGGGAAGGCTTTAGCGTAAGCCGCGAACTTCTCGTTCCAGGCCGCTTCTTTCGCCTGACCCGCTTCTTTGGCATCCCACTGAGCATAGATTTCAGATGGGATTTCGAATGCAGGGTGTTTCCAGCCCAACGCTTCACGGGTCAGCGCGATTTCCGCGTCGCCCAGTGGCGCACCGTGGGAATCGTGGGTGCCCGCTTTGTTCGGAGAACCGAAGCCGATGATGGTTTTGCACATCAGCAGGGATGGTTTGTCAGTGACCGCACGCGCTTCTTCTACTGCACGTTTAATCGAGTCAGCATCGTGGCCATCAACGCCACGCACAACGTGCCAGCCGTAGGCTTCGAAACGTGCCGCAGTGTCATCAGTGAACCAGCCTTCAACATGACCGTCGATGGAGATACCGTTGTCGTCGTAGAACGCAACCAGTTTGCCCAGCTTCAGGTTACCTGCCAGGGAGCACACTTCGTGAGAAATGCCTTCCATCATGCAGCCGTCGCCCATGAACGCGTAGGTGAAGTGGTCAACAATGTCGTGACCAGGACGGTTGAACTGCGCCGCCAGAGTCTTCTCAGCAATCGCCATACCCACCGCGTTCGCAATACCCTGACCCAGTGGGCCGGTCGTGGTTTCAACACCTGCGGTGTAACCCACTTCCGGGTGACCCGGAGTTTTGGAGTGCAGCTGACGGAAGTTTTTCAGCTCTTCGATAGGCAGATCGTAGCCAGTGAGGTGCAGCAGGCTGTAGATCAGCATTGAGCCGTGGCCGTTAGACAGCACGAAACGGTCGCGGTCAGCCCATGCCGGGTTCTGCGGGTTGTGGTTCAGGAAATCACGCCACAGGACTTCGGCGATATCAGCCATACCCATAGGGGCCCCTGGGTGGCCAGATTTGGCTTTCTGTACTGCGTCCATGCTCAGCGCACGAATAGCATTAGCAAGCTCTTTACGTGAGGACATTTTAACTCCAGATCGGACTGTTAAAGGCCATGCCCTTGACGACAGCGCGTTTTGGGCTACGCCGGAAAAAAGTGCCAACAATGTAACCCAAGCGGCATGCCATGTACATGGAGCATTCTTTTGCCGCTTAAGAAATCTCTGGATCATGCTCGCATGTTGCGCAATCTGCTCGCCCGGGCCCGTCGATATTCCTTATACTTAGCCCGACCCCGGCTTCGCTGTCGGTGTACTTTTCGGATTTTATTCAGATTAACGAGTACGGAAGCAACCTCATGAAAATGCGTGCATTAGTGCTGGCCCTGGGTACAACGTTCCTGCTGAGCGGTTGTCAGAATATGGATTCTAACGGCCTGATGTCCTCAGGCGCAGAAGCTTTTCAGGCCTATTCCCTGAGCGACGCGCAGGTTAAAGCCCTGAGCGACCAGGCCTGTAAAGATATGGATGGAAAGGCTACGATTGCCCCGGCCAACAGTCCCTACACGCAGCGTCTGAATAAAATTGCCTCTGCGCTTGGCGATAACATTAACGGTCAGCCGGTGAACTATAAAGTGTACGTCGCGAAAGACGTGAACGCCTTTGCCATGGCAAACGGCTGTATCCGCGTTTACAGCGGGTTAATGGACATGATGACCGACAACGAAGTGGAAGCGGTGATCGGCCATGAAATGGGCCACGTTGCCCTCGGCCACGTGAAGAAAGGGATGCAGGTCGCCTTAGGCACTAACGCCATCCGCGCGGCGGCGGCTTCTGCGGGCGGTATTGTGGGCAGCCTGTCCCAGTCACAGCTTGGCGATGTGGGCGAAAAGCTGGTTAACTCCCAGTTCTCTCAACGTCAGGAGTCCGAAGCGGATGACTACTCCTACGATCTGTTGCGCAAACGCGGTATCAATCCAGCAGGTTTAGCCACCAGTTTTGAAAAGCTGGCTAAACTGGAAGCCGGACGTCAAAGCTCCATGTTTGACGATCACCCGGCCTCAGAAGCGCGTGCACAACATATTCGCGACCGTATGGCCGCAGACGGAATTAAATAATTTTGGAAGGAGGCAAATTTGCCTCCTTTTTATTTCGCATGAATTGCTAACTTAACCGCACATATCGGTAACACCCACAAAAGCCCCGTCACACCTGCCCTTCACCATTGAAATGTCTGGTCACATAATTATTGCAATCGGTTACTTTTCGGGTAATTATCGAATCCGCAGTAATTCAAATTAATATATTAAGACAGAGACATTCCCTCCGTGAAAAAAGAATTATCGTTAGTTGCGTTAAGGAAGGTGCGAATAAGCAGGTCATTTCTTCCCAAGCTGACTCGCTGATTA
>NZ_JACASJ010000004.1:0-96689 GCF_013391025.1 Enterobacter sp. SECR19-1250
ATGAAGATTCCGACGTTACTAACTGAGTGTTGTATCTAATCGTGGGGGCAGGTCAAGAGAAAGGCGCGAAATGGGCATTCGATGGTCTACCTGTCTTTGCTAGTGAATTAATAAAAACAATTAAAAATCAATCAGATGAGGAGAAAATAGAATATTCCACGTTCAATTTAATCCATACGATTTGGTTAGTACAGTCAACATTTGGCGGACTTACTAGAGAAAAATTTGTGAAGTCCGATATTGAACTACAAATATTAAATGATGGCACAATCTCTATAACATACTCATAAAGAAACACTGGTGCGCATAATGCACGCTATGTGTAAAGACGAACCCTCGCCATCCCGGTAAACCCAACCCCATTCTACCGGAATGGCTCAGAACCCTTTTGTAACATAACGTCATACATTATGCGCACCAAGGTTGATTCAGGGCGAATCCAGCATTCCGTGGCCGTCATTGTGTTCCCTTGGCTACTGATAGCTGTTGTAAAATCATTTACGAGTTTGTACATAACGCTACCCACTGAGCTACCTGGTTGATAGTCTTGATTACACAGAGTAATCAGCGCTGATGGAGAAAACATGTCGATAACCGAAGCAAAGCTGCTGGCATCTGGATTTACATCCTCGGACCTTCAGAAGTTGCGTAAGTACATAACAAAAGATGCCCTTTCTCTGGATATGGTGATATCTGAGGTGATATCTGACTTGTCCAGACGTTTTAACGCAGCGTTGTTATTGACCATATTGCTTGCTGCTGTTTACCTCATAGTTCTTATCATCGCGTCCAGAGAAAATGTAGTATCCACGGGCGTTGCGATGTTGATCGCTTTGTTCATCATTTGGTTTTTTCAGCCGCCGTTTCTTTCCTATAAGGCATGGAAAATTAAAAAGAAATACCGTTAACACGGCCGCTGTCTTTAGAATCTCTTATCTCAGTTTGCTGACGTAGCCATCATCACTCATCTTTCATAAATATGGCATATGCTTAGCGGATCCTTCTCTCAGCAGAATTCAAAACAGATTCAGATACTCATGAACAGCAATCTGCCTCCGGTCGACGACGAACCGGGCGTTCCACCTCCGCATGTCAGCTTCCGTGAAGCCTTTTTATTCTGGCTGAAGCTGGGATTCATCAGCTTTGGCGGGCCGGCCGGGCAGATTTCGATAATGCATCAGGAGCTGGTTGAAAACCGACGCTGGATATCCGAACAGCGCTTTTTGCATGCACTGAATTACTGCATGGTGCTTCCGGGCCCGGAGGCGCAACAACTGGCGACCTATATTGGCTGGCTGATGCACCGCACCTGGGGCGGCGTGGTTGCCGGGACACTGTTTGTGCTCCCTTCCCTTTTTATCCTTATTGTCCTGTCGTGGATTTACGTGGCGTATGGCCATTTGTCTGTCGTGGCCGGTCTCTTTTACGGCATAAAACCGGCAATTACGGCGATTGTTGTGCAGGCTGCGCACCGTATCGGTTCGCGGGCGCTGCGTAACCGCACGCAGTGGGCAATCGCTGCCGCCGCGTTTGTCGCCATTTTCGCCCTCAATGTCCCTTTTCCCGTTATTGTCCTGTCAGCCGCAATGATGGGTTATGTGGGTGGGCGCCTTTACCCCGACCATTTTGGTCAGGGTAACGCCCATGACGCCAGCCGAAAATCCTACGGTGCTGCCATTATTGATGACCATACGCCAGCGGCTCCGCATACGGTTTTCAAATGGTCACGCTTGACCCTGATTATCATTGCCGGTGTTTTTTTATGGGCAACGCCAATGGCGATGCTCTATCTGAGCCTTGGCTGGATGCACCCGTTTACCCAGATGGGCTGGTTCTTTACCAAGGCGGCGCTGCTGACCTTTGGGGGTGCCTATGCGGTACTGCCTTATAACTACCAGGGCGCGGTTGGCCATTATCAGTGGCTCACGCCAACGCAGATGATTGATGGTCTGGCTCTGGGCGAAACCACGCCGGGGCCGCTTATCATGGTTGTGGCATTTGTGGGATTTGTCGGGGGCTATGTGAATATGGCATATAGCCCGGATCAGCTTTTCCTGGCAGGCGCTGTTGCGGCCGTGCTGGCGACCTGGTTTACGTTTCTGCCATCGTTTCTGTTTATCCTCGCCGGTGGGCCTTTTATTGAAACGACGCACAACAATATTAATTTCACCGCGCCACTCACGGCAATTACCGCAGCGGTGGTTGGCGTGATCCTGAATCTGGCACTCTTCTTTGGCTACCACGTGCTCTGGCCACAGGGATTTGACGGCAAAATGGACTGGATAGCAGCGGTCATTGCTTTTGCTGCCGCCATCGCACTATTCCGGTTCAAATATAGAGTCACACACGTAATTGCCGCATGTGCGGTAATCGGGTTGATTTTACATCTTTTCCTCAGAACATAGAGCAAGGCCCCGAATAACCGGGGCCTGACAGCCATTCTAACCTTCACGTTTAAAGAAAGTTGAAGCACGTCTGATATACTTCAGTTTTTTTAAAAGCCGTACTAAGCAAATGGAAATTGAACTGGATAAAAGTTTTAAAGAACGCGTTTTGCATGCGGTTCTTTTCGAAGTGACGGCCAATGTCATCATTGCGCTGTCACTTGCGTGGCTGATGAACGTGTCGGTGCTTCAGTCGGGTTCGTTGTCCGTGATATCTGCACTTGCTGCCACGGCATGGAATTTTGTGTTTAATAAATTCTTTGACGCCTTGCAGAAAAAATATGCGTTTCAACGAACATTTCTCGTGCGTGCAATCCATGCTGTCTGCTTTGAAACAGGACTTATCATTACATTAATTCCTGTCGCGATGGTAATGCTGAATTTAAGAGTCACTGAGGCATTTTTTGTCGAGATCGGTCTGGTACTGTTTTTTCTGCCATACACGATGCTCTTTAACTGGCTTTATGACTACCTGCGTTGGACATTTGTTGGGCGGAAACGGTCCGTCATTTAGCGGCTCTGTATGTTAACAGGAGGAAGGAAAAATGCGTTGTAACTTAATTAAAGCAGTATGTCTTACTTTAGCGGTTTCTGCAGCCGGAACTGCCCTGGCAGCTCAGAAAGCGTCTCAGGGCGGTATTACTCTTTTTGCTGAAAGGCAATCCCAGGGAAGTCAATGGGATAGCACAACTGGCGAAGCGCAGTACATGGTTAGCTACAAGGTGACACTGAATAACGCGTCTGATAAAAGTATTGAGCCGGGCAAAGACAATAAAATGTGTTTCTTCCTGTTTGATAAAAACGGCAAATCATTTATGAGTACCGGTATCGAACTGGAGATGCTGAAAAAATACAAGCCGATGGATAACCGTACGGGAATGGTGTATTTCAGCAGTTCGAACCCTGACGTTTTGAATATGCCATTTGTCCGTTTCGGCATTGGACAGGATTGCACAAAAGGATGATGGCCGCCTGACGGCCATAATATCGAGGCGGTCTGTCATGCACCGGACTGATTCATGATGGCTTTTGTGCGGGTTTCTCTGCCGGTGCTGCGAACCAGTTTTCTTCCGCGACGACGACCGCACCTTCCGGCTGCATCACGAAGTTTGGCGACATAATCTGCACGTTGAACTCGTTGAAAACGTCCTGAATGTTACTGTGGAGTTCATTGCGGGCCTCAGCAAGCGACTGTCCGGGCTGCAATTTTACCTGCAGCTCATAGGCAATGTACCAGTCCATCAGCCCCAGCTGACGCACCAGGGGCTGCTGCGAAGGGTCAACACATTTCGACCGTCTCGCCGCCATCTCCAGCATGGCATGAACCTGTCGCCACGGCGTGTCATAGCCAATCGTCACGCCAATCGTCAGGTTCACGCCACCGTCAGGGTTCTGTACGCTCAGATTGGTGATTTTTCCGCTCACCACCACCGCATTGGGTACGGTCACAACATAGTTCTCGCGGGTGATGATCTTGGTCGCCAGCATGCCTATCTCCGTGACCAGCCCTTCGTTATCCGCCACCCGTATAACGTCTCCTTTCCTCAACGCTCGTGAGTAGATCAGTACCAGTCCGCTCATCGCATGGTTCATCACGCCTGCCGAACCCAGGGTAAGCATCAGGCCAAAGAAGACGCTAATGCCTTTAAACGCCAGCGAATTCGCTCCCGGTAAAAACGGATAGGCCGCAGAGAGGGCAAATAACCACACCACGACAGAAATCAGTTTACGCGTAGCTCCCACGGTTTCAGGATGAATGCCCGGCAGCTGCAGGCGCCCTGCTTCCACCTGATTTAACAATACCTTCAGGAGCTTCAGAATAAAGGCGGTAATCACAAAGATGATCAGGACAATCATTATTCCCGGCATGGCCGAGACAATCGACAGCGCAATATCCCGCAGCACGCGCATGGTCCAGTCGCCTAACGATGCACCCCAGATGCGTGTCCAGGGGAACAAGCTGAACGCCCAACTCAGCCAGAGATACAATCCGAGAATGCCCAGTAAAATCATCAGCAAAGCATACAAACGAGCCTCAATTGCGCCGACAAACTTACGCCAGCTCTGCGGGATGACGCTGCGGTTTTCAAGAATGCGGCGACGGCAGACATTGCGAACCCAGCGCCACGACCGCCACGCCCCGTACCAGAAAAGAGACAGAACCAGCAGCCCGACGACCGTTTTCCCGGCGGAGAGCGCCAGCCAGCCGGTGTCATATTGATCGCGAAGCGCCGTACGTTGCGCCTCCATCCGCGCCAGCACGCGCTGAGCGGCCTGGTCGAGAGTCAAATCGTCCCCCTCATCCAGGTCCGCCTGCGTAAGCAATAAAACAGGCTTATTGTTCATGACAATCAGCCTTCCCTGCTGGTTGTAACGGGTGATGGGAACAATTTTCAGCGGTTCACGTACGTCCTGCTGCGTGAAATTGCGCAGGGTATGGCGAATACGTAACACGCGTTCTTCAGGCGTCGTGAGACCAAATTTGGCCTGCAACATCACAATCGGTTGATGAAAAATATAAACGGTTCGGGCCCGCTCCTGCTCAGTAGGCTCCTGGCGTGGCTCGGCGGCGACGCCAGTAAATGAGATGACCGAGAGCACGCAGGATAATAATGCGAGCAGGACCTTATTCATTTCCACCCCCTGAAACGCAACTTATTGTTATTTTTCAATTGCCCCAGAGAATGGCGAGTCTCTGCATGTTGAGCATAGACCAGCGTCGCGCTTATGCAACATCACCGCCATGCATGATACTGCTTGTATTTGCACGATAATGCCTATTAATATACGTTTAAGAGCTGAAACCGATGCTTCAAATAATAACGTGCAAATTCATGCACCATCACGCAACGAGGTATGTATGACACAACAGTTGATTTTAATCGCGGGCCCCTGGCGCAGCGGGACTGATGGCGACCAGGCCAAAATGGATGAAAACCTTGCCCGTCTGGAAAACGCAGCATTAGCCGTATACCAGCGTGGCCACGTTCCGGTGATTGGTGAATGGCTTGCGCTACCGCTGGCAAAGGCCGCTGGTTCAACGTCCATTGGGGATGAAATCAGTGAAGCGATGCTCTATCCCGTTGCACACCGGCTCATTGGGAAATGCGACGCGATTTATCGTATTGCCGGTGCGTCTAAGGGAGCTGATATGGATATCGAGGTTGCCCGTAAGCTCGGGCTGAACGTTTACACCTCGTTAGAAAGCATCCCTCAGGCCTGAGGACGCGCCTGAACCTGCCTGCTGATCACAGGCAGGTTCAAGGGTTATTCTGGATCTGAGGTCGTCACCACGGAGACGCCCTTCTCCCTTACCGCGCTAATCCAGGCGCGATCGGTATCATCTTCCACGACAATCGTATTGGCCAGCGATAGTTCGCCAATCACAAACGATGACGCGGTGTTAATTTTTTCTGGCGATGCCAGGACCACTGTCTCGGCGGCCCTGCAGGAAAATGCACGTTTGATGCACGCCTCTTCGAAATCGCCGGTAGTAAGCCCCGCTTCTGGATGGATGCCGGTAACCCCCATGAAGAACAGATCCGCATGGATATTGTCGATGCCTTCAATGGCCGCTGCGCCTACCGTCACGATGGAGTGTTTGTACAGACGTCCTCCGATCAGGATCACTTCAATCGAAGGATGCTCGACGAGCCCAAGGGCAATGCTCGGGCTGTGTGTGACCACGGTAATGCGTAAATCCGCCGGTAAATACGCGATCAGTTCCGACGTAGTTGTGCCGCCGTCGACAATCACTACCTGCCCAGGGGAAATGAGCTTTGCGCCTTTGCGGGCCACATTTTTTTTCGCGTCCATCTTCACCGATTTACGCTCGGCAAACGGCACAGTGGCCGACGAGGCCGGCAGCGCACCGCCATGGACACGCTGCAAACGCCCTTCCGCCGCCAGTTCGCGGAGATCACGACGAATAGTGTCTTCTGACACCGCGAAATGTGCACTGAGCGCTTTAGACTGGACCTGGCCTTCAGCGGCAAGCTTCTCGAGGATTAATTGTTTTCGCTGACTGGTGAGCATTGTGGATTCCTGATATTGCACGATTTATCTTGAATGTGCATGATAGTGCTGTTTATGACGATCACTCTACGTAAGGAGCAGCAAACGTGCAATCGAAACGTGCAGATGTGCGCATCATTGAAAATGAAACCCTGTCGGATAACTGGTACATCCTGAAAAAGTACACCTTTGAGCTGCAGCGACGCGACGGCGAATGGCAGCGGCAAAGCCGCGAAGTGTATGACCGGGGAAACGGGGCCACGATACTGCTCTATAACCGTGATAAAAGAACGGTGATCCTGACGCGCCAGTTCCGCTTTCCGGTCTTTATCAATGGCCATGAGGACGACCTTATCGAGGCCGCTGCCGGGCTGCTGGATAACATGGATCCCGAAAGCCGCATCAAGGCGGAAGCGGAAGAAGAGACCGGATATCGTGTCTCCCGTGTTGAGAAAGTCTTTGAAGCCTACATGAGCCCAGGCTCCGTCACGGAAAAACTCTATTTTTATATCGCAGAGTATCAGCCGCAGGATCGGGCCAGCGCAGGCGGCGGCATCAAGTCAGAGGGAGAAGATATCGACGTGCTGGAAATGCCGCTGGATGAGGCCTTGCGCGGTATTGATACCGGCAGGATTGTCGACGGCAAAACGATCATGCTGCTTTACCATATCGCGCTGAAAGGCGTTCTGTAGTCACTGCGTCGGTCGAGACCTGCCCCAGTGCGGGTCTCTGCCTGTGCTATTCTTGCTGATGAATTCAACACGGAGAGGCAAAAATGGCCGACTGGAACCCTTCGCTTTATCTGCAATACGGTGCCGAACGCACGCGCCCTGCTGCTGAACTGCTCGCCAGAATTCCACTGGATGAGGTGTCTACCATCGTTGATTTAGGCTGCGGACCGGGAAACAGCACCGCGCTGTTGAAGCATCGCTGGCCTTCCGCCCACATCACCGGTGTCGATAACTCACCGGCGATGCTCGAAGAGGCGCGCCAGGCGTTGCCCGATTGCCACTTTGTTGAGGCCGATATTCGCCAGTACAAGCCAGGCCAACCGCTGGACCTGATTTATGCGAATGCCTCGCTACAGTGGATCCCTGACCATTACGAGCTCCTGCCGCATCTGGTTTCGCTGCTGAAGCTAAACGGCGTGCTGGCGGTCCAGATGCCCGATAACTGGCTTGAATCGACACACGTCTCGATGCGTGAAGTGGCTGTTGAACAAGGTTATCCGAATCGAGGCCGTGAACCTCTGCCCGGTGTCCATGCGTATTACGATATTCTGACGGAGGCAGGCTGCGACGTGGATATCTGGCGCACAACCTATTTCCATAAAATGGGGTCGCATCAGGCGATTATTGACTGGGTCAGCGCCACGGGGCTGCGTCCGTGGTTACAGGAGTTGAACGAAAGCGAGCAGAAGCAGTTCCTGCAACGCTACCATGAACTGCTGGAAGAGCAGTATCCGCTTCAGGAAAACGGGCAGATACTGCTGGCATTTCCACGCTTGTTTATCGTTGCTCAACGTCAGCCATAAGTCGGCTCAGGAGCGGGCCTCTTTCAGCAACTGCTGAATGACTTTTTCCTGCTGGTCATAATTGCCTTCGCCAAAGGAGGTGTAGCGCAACTGCCCTTTGGCATCGAAATAGTAGTGCGCGGGCCAGTACTGATTCCCGAAGGCGTTCCAGATCTTATAGTTATTATCCGTGACCACCCGATACGGGAGCTGCCATTTCGTCACCGCTTTTTGTACCGAGGCGAGCGGTTTTTCCCACGGGTATTCCGGCGTATGCACACCTATTACCACCAGACCCTGCGCCTGGTACTTTTTGGCCCAGTCGCGAACGTGCGGGAGCGTATGCTGACAGTTGATGCAGTCCCACGTCCAGAAATCAATCAATACGACCTTCCCCCGCAGAGAGTCAGACGTGACAGGGTCACCATTAACCCATCCTGTTCCGCCGCTTAAGGAGGGTAACTGGCTGCTGGGCTCGGTCATCACCACCGGCTGAAGCTTCACCGGTGCCGTTGCGGGTTTCGCCAGCGTCAGGAGCGAATTTTCCAGACGGTCTGCGACCCCGTTAGCGCCTTTCAGAACGGACGTCATCCCGGTGGCGTTAAACGCAACGGTCGCTAACATCACCACGCCCGCCCCCTTGCGTAACCTTTCCATCAATGCCGATCTGGCGCGCAGGGGTGCCATCAGCGCGCGACCACCGATAACCAGCAGCCCCAGCATCAGCGCGCATCCGCTGCCGTAAGCGGCCAGCAGTGCCCCCGTGGCAATGGCGGAGTGACCGGCAATATTCAGGCTGAAGATGGCACCCAGAATCGGTCCGGCGCACGGCGACCAGAGCAACCCGACGGCCAGCCCGGCCAGAAACGCGGAGAGAGTACCGCGCGTCTGTCCGCTGCGTGTGTTGAGTAGATTACCTGCGCTGACGGCCGGTCCGGCAATACGCTGGGCGAATGTCGGGAAAATAAGAGCCAGCGCGGCTATTGCCAGTACAACCAGTGCGACCCAGCGCCCTGCTATCGTCGCCTGGGCGATCCAGTTGCTGGCGGCGGTAGCCACCAGTGCCACGAGGGTGAACATTACAATCATCCCCGCGAGCAACGCCAGAATATGCCGTCGTTGCCCCTGGAACCCGGCAAACAGCAGTGGAATAACCGGGAGTGTACATGGGCTGAGCAGGCTTATCATTCCGCCCAGAAAAGCGATTATCAGAAACATAGTGACCTCACATTACAGATGCCCTGCGAAGCTGCAGTGAGGTTATTTCACCGTGTTGATATGTTCAGGATGTGTGCAAATCAGCGCGAATTGTCTGCGCGCGTATCATGAGGGCTGTCCGATACAAAACCGTACAATTACCCGCGCGGCAGCGTAATCGAAACGTCCAGCCCACCCTCGACGTGGTTCGCCAGATGCAATTTCCCGCCTAACTGCGCAGTCAACTGGGCGGCGATTGCCAGCCCTAATCCGGTGCCCCCGGTGTCGCGGTTTCGTGAGGTTTCCACCCGATAAAACGGCTGCAATACCGCCTCCAGTTCGGCGTCCGGTATCCCCGGCCCCCCATCGCGAATAGCGATCGTAACATGATGGGCATCTGAATGAATCGTAATGACGGCGTAGTCGCCAAATTTCAGCGCATTATCCAGCAGATTGGTCATCACCCGGCGTAGCGCCTGCGGACGCGTGACCACGGGCAGACGGGCATCGGTTGCCTGAAGCTGCACGTTTTTCCCGATGTCCTGGTAATCACTGGCGATGCTGTTTATCCAGGCATTCAACTCCAGCTTGAGCGAGGTCTCTTCCAGAGATTCTGATGACCGGGCATACGCTATTCCTTCCCGCACCAGGCGCGTCATATTATCCAGGTCGTTGAGCAACTTGTCCCGTAGCTCCGGCTGGTCCGCCATTTCGACGCGCAACTTCATGCGCGTTATCGGGGTCTGAAGGTCGTGCGATACGGAGGCCAGGATCTGCGCGCGCTCGCGCAGGTAAGACTGGATACGCGCCTGCATCGCATTAAAGGCGTGCGCGGCCCGTTGCACCTCGACCGGCCCTGCCTCGGTCATTGGCGAGCTTGCTGCCGGGTCGAGGGAATCCACCGCCCGGGTAAACTGAGAAAAGGGTCGAATAACCTGACGCACGGCAATCCATGAGCAGAACGCCAGAAGCAGTAGCTGCAACACAAGCACTACAGGCAGCCAGCTGGCGACCGGAGGCATTCGGGGGATAAGGTCAATGGTCAGCGGCGAACCATCGCTCAGCGTAAGGTGGGCCTGAATATGGGAAACCGGCCCCGGCACGGCAGTAAACGTCAGTGGCCAGGTTGCCGACAGCGCCTCTGTCAGGGTGCGGATGGCATCCTGCGAGCGTTTGTCATGCGGTGCAGGCCCCGGTTCGCCGGTTCCCAGAATGTAGCGATAGTTCCCCCGCGCCAGTCGTTCCAGCCAGGCTGGACGCTCCTTTGCGGGAAGCCGGTCGAGGATGGCCACACTGGTGGAAACGTCATATTCCAGGTTGCCGAGCATCACCGTGCGGGCGCTGCGCATTCGCTCAAGCATGACCAGCGTGAGGCTGAGCGCGTTGGCCAGCAGGAGCCCCAGCATCACGATGATCAGCAGTCGCGTCAGTAAAGAGCGTGGCCAGATCCTCATTCATTGGCCTCTTTGATGATCACCGGCATGGTAAAAACGTACCCTTCGCTGCGAACGGTCTTGATGTAGGCCGGCGTGCGGGCATCTTCATTCAGCCGCTGACGAACCCGGCTGACCAGAAGGTCAATCGAGCGCTCAAAGAGTTCAGCATCTCGCCCCTGGGTCAGGTTAAGCAACTGATCTCGGCTCAGCACACGCTGAGGATGGTCTAGGAACACGCGCAGAAGTCGGTATTCTGCCCCGCTGAGTGCCACAATCATCTCCTCGCTGTCGATCAGGTGACGGGCAACGGTGTCCAGTTGCCAGTCGCCGAACATCACCAGGCGCCCGGCCTCGGTCACCTGCAGATTGGGTGGCATGGTGCGAAAACGACGCAAAATGGCTTTGATGCGCGCCAGCAGTTCGCGCGCAACAAAGGGCTTCACGACATAGTCATCGGCCCCCATTTCCAGCCCCAGGATCCGGTCTGTCTCTTCGTTGCGCGCGGTCAGCATCAGGATCGGCAGATCTTTATGTTTACCACTGCGCAGTCCCCGGCAGAGCGTTAATCCGTCATCGCCTGGCATCATCACGTCCAGCACCACCAGATCGACATGCTGTTTATCTAGCACGGCCCGCATCTCTTTGCCGTTTGCCGCGCCAGACGCGCGATAGCCCGACTTGACGAGATAGTCGACAATCAATTCACGAATATCCCTGTCGTCATCGACGACAAGGATATGATCAATATGCTCCACCGGGTTCTCCTGACTGAGGGGTAACGTATTGAAAATAGCACATATCACAGCTTATCCGCGTCGATAACCGCCTTGACGAAATCCTGCGGATCTTCCTGCGGCGGGTTGTGCCCCACGGTGGCCCCAAAGGTGCGGTGTTCATATTTACCCGTGAATTTACCGGCATAGGCCTGCGGCGCAGGATGTGGCGCCCCGTTGTTGCCGCCTTCGATGGTGATTGTCGGAACGGTGATATTTGGCAATGTCGCCAGCTTCTGCTCATAGCTGTCGTATTTACGCTCGCCTTTTTCAAGCCCTAAACGCCAGCGATAGTTGCTGAGCGTAACCGCGACGTGATCGGGGTTATCCAGGGATTTTGCGCTGGCGTTAAAGGTCGCATCGGAAAACTTCCAGTCTGGTGAGGCCTGAGACCAGATCAGACGGGCGAAGTCATGGGTATTTTTGGCATAGCCTTCGGCACCGCGTTCTGTTGCGAAATAGAACTGATACCACCACTGCTGCTCTGCTTTTGGCGGCAGCGGCTGTTTACCAATCTGCTGGCTGCTGATGAGATAGCCACTTACCGAAACAAGGGATTTGACGCGTTCAGGCCACAGCGCCGCGACAATGTCCGCCGTACGGGCGCCCCAGTCGTATCCCGCAAAAACAGCCTGCTTAATGTTGAGGGCATCCATCAGGTTAACGATATCTTTCGCCATGGCCGAAGGCTGGCCATTACGCGGCGTGCTTGCTGACAGGAAGCGCGTGGTGCCGTAGCCGCGCAGCGAAGGCACAATGACCCGGTAGCCTTTTGCCGCCAGCGCGGGTGCGACTTCGGCATAGCTGTGAATATCGTAGGGCCAGCCGTGTAACAGAATCACCGGCTGGCCCTCTTTTGGTCCGATATCGACATAGCCGATATTCAGAGCGCCAGCGTTAATTTGCTGAGGGTGATCGAAGGCTGCGGCAACATCTTTGCCGGTGACTTCGGCCTGACAGGACATAACGGTGCCAAGAGAAACGGTTAACGCCAGGGTTGAATACGCGAGTTTGCTGAACATGTTGGTATCTCCGGTTAAGAACAGTTGACGGGGATATAACAACACGCGTTTGTATAGCGGATATGTGCGAAAGGGGGTTTATTGCAATCCTGTGTATGTATCCGGTACGCAGATACAGTGTGATACAAACACAGGTGATTCAGGCTTACAGCGAGAGGCGGTAGCGTACGTAATCGTCAGCTTCGCCGTATTTGTCATAGAGTTTACGCGCCGGGTTGTTCTCCCGGGTCACCCAATACAGTTTCGACCACCCTTCGCGCTTGCCTTCGGCTATCAGGGCATCAATGAGCGCCTTCCCGGCCCCAACACCGCGTTCGGTGGCATCGACAAACAGATCTTCCAGGTAGCAAACGGGGGCCGTTGACCATGTGCCTTCGTGGAGAATGCACATCGCGAAACCAATGATCTTTTCGTCTTTCTCTACTACGCGGCAGAACATCGGTGAATGCGCTGAGAGCGCCCTCTCCCATGTCGATGCGGTAACCGATTCATCGAGAAAACAGTCATAAAAATGGGTATACCCGTCCCACAGCGGTCGCCACTGGGCGTAATCGCCTGCGCTTAAAGGTCTTACCGTGACAGCCATGCGTTCCTCACATTACAAGTTGATCGCCATTTCAAAACAGCGTAAATCAGCGCCCGCCATGCGCGAGTGATGATACTTTTCGCTCAGCGTGACAAACCCCAGCTTCTGGTAAAACGACCGGGCGTTAGGCGTTGCATCGAGCGTCAGGCGGGTTAACCCCCGGCTATGGGCCTCCTGTTTGAGCGCCTCGACAATCCGGGTCGCCATGCCTTTTCCGGATGCCGCCGGCAAGGTGAATATCGCCTCCAGACAGTGGGTATCCAGATCAAGATAGCCAGTTGCCGCAATGTCGCCCTTTTCATCTTCCACCACGTAAAAAGGGTATTCAATGACCATTTGCCGGTAATGCTCCGGCATGTCGTCGGGCGTCCAGCGCGCAATGACGTCCGCGTCGTAACTGGTTTTACAGCCTTGACGAATCGCCTGATTGCGAATATTCCAGAGTATTTCAGCTTCCTGCGGATGTGCTTTTCGTAACGTCATATCACCTCTTTAATGGTTTTTTAACCGGATTTCACGTGCAACTCTGGCAAGACGCTGAGTGCGACAATAGAGGGTAAACAGCACAAAGCCGCTGCTATTCATTACCATCCGACAAAGTATCAGCGCGAAGGATGCGGTGACCAGTGGCCAAAGGTTTCCGCTATGAGAAAACAGAAGATGCAGAACCTGAACGAGAGTTATGACCAGCAGAATGATGAACACTGCCATAAACCCCAACAATCCTGACGTTACCCCTCGGGCCAGAAGCACGCTGATAACAATGAGCGCGCCTGTCATTATTAATAATGGTGCGAAAAAGCTCAGTGCATGGTGTAAAGGTGACAAACCCTGCAACGCGCTGAGAAAAGGCAGAAGGTTTAACGCAAACGCCACTAAAAAAAGAGGTAACAGCGCCGCTACCGGGTAAGGATTTTGACGCGGAAGCTCGCTGAGGGGGCGAGAAAAATACCCTTCCAGCTCGGGGGTGGAATGATTCAAAACACGGGTATCACGACGAGCAATGGCCTCCTCTATCTCTTTGCCATGCTGAAGGAGATCCTGGAAAACACGTCCGGTTAAAAGAGACCACAAGCGCATTAAAATTTCGCCATTGAAGAAATGATGCCTATTTTTGGTAGGGTATAAACTCAGCACGCCTCAACTGAATGTGATAGAGATGAAAATACCAGAACGCAAACAAAATCTTAACGCTTAAATATGGAGATCTGCGGATGACGATACCGACGCTCACGACAGAACGCTTGCTGCTAAAACCCCTGGTTGCCGAAGATGCCGTTCAGATACAAAAGCGCTATCCGCGCTGGGAGATCGTCCGCTATCTGGTCTCTTCCGTGCCCTGGCCCTACCCGGATAACGGCGCGGAGAACTATGTCAACAACGTGGCGCTGCCGGATATGGCGAAAGGGATTGCCTGGTTCTGGAGCATCCGCCGTCGTGAAGCGCCGGACGAACTGATGGGGGTTATCTGCCTGTACGATGTGGAAGATAACAACCGCGGGTTTTGGCTGGCGCCGGAGTTTCAGGGAAAGGGATATATGCGCGAAGCCAGCATTGCGGCAACGGATTACTGGTTTAACACGCTGAACAAACCCGTATTGCGCGCGCCGAAGGCGGCCGCCAATAGCCGCTCCCGTCGTATTTCAGACAGTAGCGGCATGCGGCTTATCAGAACGGAAAAGAAAGCGTACGTCAGCGGTATGCTCGATTCTGAGCTGTGGGAAATCACCCGGGACGAGTGGAACGCCCGTCAGGTCAGCTGATAATACTTATCCGGCATCAGCCTTTCCGGAATGTTCTCTTCATCGTTCATCTGCAGCAGATCGCGTTCCATCATGTTGCAGATGGCGTCCAGCGGCAGATCGTTGTCTTCGGTACCAAACGGATCTTCCAGCTCTTCTGCCAGCGTATCCAGCGAAATGAAGGTATACGAAATCAGCGCAGAGACAAACGGCGTCATGTAGTGCAGGTCAACGACCAGCGCGAACGGCAGCATGATGCAGAACAGATAGACCGTACGGTGAAGGATAAGCGTATAAGCAAATGGCACGGGCGTGGTGGCGATGCGCTCGCAGCCTGACAGGACAATCGACATATCGTTGAGACGGTTGTTCAGGCTGTGGAACAGAATATCGGAGAGGTCTCCGTTACGGCGTCTGACGGCCAGCCATTCACCCATGATCAGCAGAATACGGTTCGCCGGGGAATTGGCGGCCATGACGTTGCGTAAATCCTCCGCCGCCAGATAGCGCGACAGTTGCCCTTCCCCCTTTTCACGACGCAGGGTCATGCGCAGACAATGGGCAAAGGCGATCTGCAGGCGGACGAACTCACCCAGATGTTTATCATCCGGCAAGGTGTTTTTAACCTCGCGAAATAACGAGCGTGCCGCTATCATCAGTTGCCCCCACAGCTGGCGCGCCTCAACGTAGCGCGAATAGCAGGCGTTGTTTCTGAACCCCAGAAAGATAGCGATGGCCACACCCAGGATGCTGAACGGCGCAACGGTAAATTTAATGCCCAGCGAGGTATACCACGGCAGCATCAGAAT
This sequence comes from Enterobacter sp. SECR19-1250, assembly GCF_013391025.1. Lineage (NCBI taxonomy): Bacteria > Pseudomonadati > Pseudomonadota > Gammaproteobacteria > Enterobacterales > Enterobacteriaceae > Enterobacter > Enterobacter sp. SECR19-1250. The sequence continues at coordinate 15,537 of NZ_JACASJ010000004.1, forward strand.
AACGGCGATGGATAGCAGGAAGTTAAGTAATAACCGGGTATAGATTTTAGGAAGTACCGAACCGTGCCAGACGAAAATCAGTTGTAGCCAGTGCTGTTTGGGACGAACAATCATAGTCAGCTTCAGGAAAGGAAAGAGCCGCGTTATTAAACGTGATCCCTGTCACGGTTGCAAGCTTGTTAATAACAGATTGCATTTTATCACCTGATAAGCAATAAACCGCACGGTGCTACAGCCTGTTTTACATAAACGAGTCAATAGTATGTTGTAACTAATGGGATATAAAATACCCGGCCGAAGCCGGGCATGGGTTAACAAAGCGGTTTTACTGCGGCCCGCATCCCCTGTTGCAGAATCGCGTCGAGATCGCGCGAAACCTGACCGACAAGACCCTCTACCTGAGTTAAATCCTGCTCCCAGTGCTCAGTAACGCTTAAAACGGAGGCGACCAACTCGCGGGTGGTGATCTGTTTATCGTGATGCTGCGCCCACAGCTGTTGGTAACGAGCAAGCCAGTGCACGTCATCCTGCACCGGATAGTTCTCCCCGTTACGCTCTGCACGGTAGAACGCGATCAGTGCGGCCAGCGCGAACGTCAGGCGAGCGGGCAACGTGCCAGATGCCCTCACCCCCGCCAACAGCTGCGGCAGAATGCGCGTGCGATACTTGGTCATGCCGTTAAGGGCAATCGATAGCAGCTGATGCTTGATATACGGATTGCGGAAACGACCCGTAACGGCGCTGGCGAAAGAGGCCAGTTCATCACGCGGCAAATCCAGGACCGGAATGATTTCCTCATAGATCGCTTTTTCGATGAACGCGCATATGTCGGCATCATTCATCGCCTCGCCCACCGTATCCAGCCCCGCCTGGAACGCCACCGGCACCAGCGCTGTGTGCGCGCCGTTGAGAATCGCCACTTTGCGCTCCTTGTACGGCTTAATGTCATCCACAATCCGCACGTTCAGCGGGAATTTGTCCAGACGCAGTTCGCTGGCCAGGGATTCAGGCCCCTGAATAACAAACAGGTAGAAATGTTCAGCGGTATCCAGGAACGCATCGTGATAGCCAAGCCCGGCTTCCAGCGTCGCTGCTTCGTCGCGCGGATACCCCGTTACAATGCGGTCAACTAACGTGGAGCAGAAGCTGTTATGCGCATTCAGCCACTGAATAAATTCCGCTGGCAGTGCCCATGCCTGTGCATAGCGCAGCACCAGTTCACGCAGCGCTTCGCCGTTATAATCTATTAGCTCGCACGGAATGATGATCCAGCCTTTGTCCGCTGCGCCGTTAAAATGGCTGAAGCGCTCAAACAGCAGCCGCGTCAGCTTCGCTGGATAGCTCACCGCTGGCGCATCTTCGAAACGATCGCCCGCGTGCCAGCTAATCCCCGCCTCGGTGGTGTTGGAGAAGACAAAACGCATCTCCGGATTGTGCGCCAGTTTCAGAAATTCATCGTACTGGCTGTAGACGCTGATCTCCCGATTCACCGAGCGGATAAGACGCGCTTCGCTGACCGCCTCGCCCTGCTCATTCAGACCACGAATGATCGTGGTATACAGGCCATCCTGAGTGCTTAATGACGGCGGGAAGTCGCTTTGAATTGGGCGTACGACCACGACGCCGGCATCGAGATCGGTATGTTCGTTTAACAGGTCGATTTGCCAGTCGACAAACGCACGCAGGAAATTGCCCTCGCCAAACTGAATGATTCGTTCGGGGTAGAGAGCACCGGGGAAATCACGACGGTTAAGTGTGTTCACAATGGGGTCCTTTTATGATTAGTCGTACAACCTGATTAAATTGGTATGATAACTTACCAAAGATTTTCGACCAGAACCCCGCTTTTGATCAATTCATCACGTCATTGAGGGAAATAATCGCAAGAACTTATAGAAGACCGATGTGGCAGTCATCGCGCCATCCGGCATTAGCGCATAACGCGGGATCTCCCCCACTTTTTGCCAGCCAGCACGCTGGTAGAAGGTCTCCGCTCCGCTGCCGGTTGAGGTATCCAGCACCAGCACCGAGATGTCTCTTGCTCTGGCCTGCACTTCCAGTTCCTCCATTAGCGCCATCGCGGCACCTTTACGACGCGCTTTTTCATGCACCAGCAGCTTTGCCACATCGGCACGATGCGGCTGGTTTTCCGGCTGATCGGTAATGAGCTGCACGGTGCCAATCATGCCATCCTGAGAATCGATGCAGGCCAGCACAACGCGTTCGTTACGCCCTACGCTACCGGCAATATCCTGCCAGAAAGCACGAGCTTTATCGGTACTGAATGGCAACATAAAACTGACGGAAGCGCCGCCCCTGACACAGTTTTCAAGGATATCGGCCAGCGCATCGAGGTGGGTGAGAATATCGTCCCGGGTGAGGGTTTTGATCTGCAGTGAGGTATTCATGGGTTTTCCTTACGTTGAATAAGCTCACTGTGCATTTAACATTTACGTAACGCAATCACATCAGACATAGGCTTTTGTTATGTCATGTTGCGCGCTTGCGCTGCTGCTTCATGGCATACATTTTTTCATCCGCGTCTTTCATCCACTGCTGCAGATCGTTGCCGTTATGATCGAACTCGCTCAGCCCCCAGGAAAAATGGATTGACCAGGGATGCAGCCTGCGCGCATTGTACTGTTCAACCTGCTCGGCCAGATACTGCATGGCAATCCAGGCCCCCTGCTCGTCGGTATCGGCAAACAGCACGGCAAACTCATCGCCGCCAAAGCGAACCAGCAAATCCGCTTCACGGAAAGAGGTGCGCATCAGTTCCGCCATCACTTTCAGCGCGTTGTCGCCCTCTTCATGCCCGTAGCGATCGTTAATCTCTTTGAAGCGATCCAGATCCAGCCAGCCCAGAGTTAACGGCTCCGCCCGACGTCTGGCTACGGAGAGCGTGAACCGGAGCAGCTGGTTAAAGCCCCGACGGTTAAACAGACCGGTTAATTCATCGGTTGTCGCCGCGCTGACGGCAGCAAACTCGTCTTCCGCCAGCGCGCTCAGGTCGCCCAGCACGGCAAGATCGGCTGCGGAAAATTCACGAGGAGAATAATCAATCAGGCACAGCGATCCCACGCTCGCCCCGTCACGTAAACGCAGTGGAAAACCGGCATAGAACCTTACCCCGGGCTCACCGGCCACCAGCGGGTTATCGGCAAATCGATCGTCCTGACGCATATCGGCAACCACCAGCGGCGCTTCGCTGAGGATCGTATGGCCGCAAAACGAGATATTACGCGGAACGGTTCCAGGCGCCTGACCATCGGCCGACTTCACAATCAGCGAGTGTTCATCAATAAGATTGACCATCGCCAGGGGAACCTGGAAGAAGCGTTTTGCCAGACGTGTCAGCCGGTCAAACGCCGGGGAACTGTCGATCTCAAGCAGGCCTGACTCGCGCAGCGAGTTCAGACGTTCCATTTCATTTGCTGGGGTTGCAGGTGTTTTCATAACGTCTCCTGACGCAAAGCGTTACTCAAAGCGTAGCCTAAACAGAGACATTGTCAGTGCGCGAATATTCTGTTCTTACCGTCCCGCTTGGCGCGGTACAGGGCGTTGTCCGCGGCCTGTAGCCAGTCGGTTACGCTTATCATTTCTCGCGTGGCACAGGCGATACCGATGCTGAGCGTGCAATGCACCGTCTCCTGAGCCACCTCCTTTTTCATTGCAGCCGCATCCATAATGCGTCTGGCGACAACTTGCGCCTCTTCAAGGGTGGTATCCGGCAGCAACACCACAAATTCATCGCCGCCAAGGCGTGCGGGGGTATCGTTCGGGCGTGTCGACAAATGCAGTATTTGCGAGACGGCCGCCAGCAATGCATCCCCAACCTTATGACCAAAACGATCGTTAACGTCTTTAAAATTGTCGATATCGATGAACATCAGGGCCGATTCCCGGCACGTCTGGCGCAGTTTATTCAGTTCGTGGTCAATGCGCTTTTCGAGCAGACGTCGGTTCGCGATATCCAGTAGCGGATCCATCATCGCGATCCGCTCAAGCTCCCGGCTCTTGATCCGCAGGCGCAGCGCAATGCTGTCCGTTAATATGCTCAGCGCCAGCAGATAAATTGCAATCAGCGGCAGCGTGGCAAACATGGTGCGCTGCGAAACGTACATATCCACCGCCATTCCCTGCGTCAGCCAGGTCACCAGAAAAACGCCCACCATGGTGATGGCCGCCTTTCTCATCAGCGTAACGCCCCCTGCCGAGAGCCGGTCGGTCAACATGATGGTGGCAATGACCACCGACGGCAGCGGATTAACCGCCATCATGGCGATCCAGAATCCCCCCGCCCCGGCGTCCAGCACCAGATTCTGATGCTCAGTCACCAGCGGCATGGCCGAATTTCGCGCCCGATACCAGGCAAGCGTAGGCCAGATAAACGCGTTCAACGCCAGCAAACACATCAGCCAGATTGAACGATTCTGTTCAATCAGCACAGAGAGGATGGGAATAAAACAGAGAAACGTGCCGAGAATACGCATCAGATACATACGTTTGACAAACCGGCTTCCTGGTACACGAGAGGGTCTACTGAGTTTGTCAGCTGCATTCATTCTGCGAATTTTCCGATAGCTTTCTTGCGGTATCTTATTGACGTTAAAAATACCTAGCAAGCAATTTATCTGCTATTCGTTATGATTCATCCCCGGCAGAATGCAGGCTGCGCTCAGGTTTCACCCTCCGGGGTCGGGGTAATGGGATCGTCTGACACACGCGCACTGGTGCGATTTCTCCCCGCTTTTTTGGAACGATAGAGATGAGCGTCTGCTTCGGCCATCAGCCTGTTGAATACCTCGGTCAACTGCCACGACGCCGCCTTCCCGCTCCCGAGACCAATACTCACGGTCAGATAGAGCGTTTGCTGGCGCCAGGTAAACGGATGAGCGGCAATGGTGAGTCTGATACGTTCCGCCAGCGCAAAGCCGTGCTGCGCGTCACCGGTGTTCACCACAACCGCGAACTCTTCGCCGCCCATACGCGCCACCATACCGTCGTCTCCGACAACCTGCTGAACCTCGCGGGCAAACGCGGCCAGCACGCGGTCGCCACACTCATGCCCATAGTTATCATTGATGCTTTTGAAGTAATCGATATCCAGCAGCATCACGGTCAGAAAACGTGTCTGCCGCTGCGCCTCTTCCCGCTTTAACGCCTCATAGAGCCCGGAACGTGAATAAACGTGGGTCAGAAAATCATAATCCGCGCGCAACGACACCTGACGGATGAGCGAATTAATGGCCGCCATACTGACGGAGACCATAACCGGACAGATCGCCATGGTGGCAATCCCCAGCCGTGCGGAGAACATCATCGGGGTAGAGAGCGGCGTGCCCACGGCGATATTGATAATGGAGTTAGCGACCAGAACGATCTCCAGACCGCCGGTCAGAAACGTCAGCAGACAGGTCGCGGGCAAGGAGTAGCGGACCGCACACCAGATCAGCGCCGGCAGCGGAAAGGCAAGGCTTCCCGCCCCGCCAATCACCACCGATGCCATCACCGAGACAATCAGCGCAATGACCGGTAAAAGTTGCTCCAGACGCAGCCTGAATGCCCGCGTCGGCATACTGACCGTGAGCATGCAGGGTAAAATGAGCACGCCGGTTGAGAACTGCTCGCTGAACCAGTCGGCAAACAGCGGCCAGAAGGTATGGCTGTCGATCCCCACCGACCCGGTCGCGCCGAGCAGCGCACATAATAAGGCGGCGAACAGACAATAATTGAACAGCCGCAGCGCATTAATGGGATCGGGGGTTTTCTTCATCAACCGCTTATCACGCACCACCAGCAATGCGACAACGACGATAAAGACCATATTCGACAGGTTGATGACCACCGAGGCCATTCCCCAGTTGGTGGTGACCGCGTCGTACATCAGCATGGCGACATACGACACCGCGTAGTTATGCAGGCGATTGAGATAGGTATAACGGGCAAAGACGCCCGCCATCACGCCATTCAGCGGCCAGAACAGCGACAAGGCTTCGACCAGACGTAATTCCGCACCGATAAAGTAGAACAAGGTGGTGAGAATAAAGATACCCGCCGCATTACGCAGCGGCGATTCAGGGCGAAAAAGCGTGAAGGCAGCGGGGTCTGAACGCATTAAATATCATTCCATATAATAACTTATGGCAACTAACTGACCCGTCACCACGCGGGGGATCTCATAGTGTGCATCTATAACACAATTACAACAGGATCAGCACCCATCAACATCAGGCGTTCATCTGCAACACCAGCCAGTGGTGGATCACGCCGACGATATAGTGCTGTTGCTGCGCGGTGAGCTGAACACCTTGCGGAATGTTGTGCCATTTCGCCAGACAGCCGCGACAGCAGGTGGCGGTCGCGTGCTGGGCAATAAACACCGGATGGCCGCGCATGGGGGTCTGTTTACCGTCGTTGACGGGGTGCGCGGGGGCAAGACGCTTCGCAATAAAGTCGGCAGCATGTTGGTCAATGGTATCGGCACCTTTGTCCCAGCAGTACTGTCGTTCTTTTGTGCCTAAGCGAAAGCGCGACCGAAAGGTCGATCGCGCCAGGCGAGAAAAAAGAGGATCCAGATCAGACATCAGTAAACGGAACGTCCCAGGCGTTGGGTCAGTTTCTCCAGAACCGCCACACCGGCCAGTGAATTACCCGTCTCATCCAGCTCCGGGCTCCAGACAGCAATAGCCATCTCATGCGGTACAATGGCAACCACCCCACCCCCGACGCCCGACTTGGCCGGAAGACCGACGCGCCAGGCAAATTCGCCCGCGTTCTGATACATCCCGCTTGTCGCCATCAGGGCATTGACCTGACGCGCCTGCATAGGTGATACCACCTCCTGATCGAGATGCGGTGCGTGCCCCTGGTGGGCAAGGAACAGGAAGGTCTGCGCCAGCTCCACGCAGCTCATTTTCAGCGCGCAGTAATGGAAATAGTTTTGCAGTACGGTCGCCACATCATTATGGAAATTGCCGAACGATTTCATCAACCAGGCAATGGCGGCGTTACGCGCAGAGTGCTCGAACTCCGAACGGGCGACCACTGAATCATAAGCAATATCGTCAACGCCTGAGAGCTGGCGAACAATTTCAAGCATGCGCTGGCGTGGCGCGCTAAGACGGCTTTGCAGCATATCGCAGACCACCAGCGCCCCGGCGTTGATAAAGGGGTTACGCGGTTTACCCTGTTCAATCTCAAGCTGAAGCAGAGAGTTAAACGGCTGCCCGGAGGGATCTTTACCCACCCGTTGCCAGATCTCCTCTTCCTCGTACTGTCGCATGGCCGCAACCAGACTCAGCACTTTCGAAATAGACTGGATGGAAAAACGTTCCGTGGCGTCACCGGCCTGGTAACGCTGACCGTCTATCGTACAAATTGCAATTCCCAGCTTATTCCCGCTGACCGAGGCAAGGGCCGGAATATAGTCGGCAACCTTTCCTTTTCCAAGTAACGGACGAACCTGCGCCAGAATCTCGTCCAGCATCTCATTATGGATGACCGCAGCCACTCTCTTTGCTCCTTGCCCTCAGGCTAAAACGGGCTGCGAGTATAACAGACGCTTATGTGTTGCGTCAGGCACTGAGACGAAAACGCGAAACCGCCTGCAATAAAAGATCCGACTGTTTGTGCAGGCGCTCAGAGGCATCAGACGCGTCAGAGACAAGGCTGTCGGTTTGTCGCGACACCTGATTCAGCGCCTGAAGCTGGCGCGTCATCTGATGAATACTCTCCCCCTGACTCAGCGTGGCCGCGGAGATCTCATTCAGCAAACTGCTTAATGTTCCCACCAGCCCCGTCACCTGCTGCAGGTTATCTTCCAGACGGTTAACGGCCCGTGACCCGTCTTCGATCCCCTGAAGGGAACGGTTGATAAGCTCCTGAATGGTTTGCGTCGAATGGCTGCTCTTCCTCGCCAGCAGCCCCACTTCACGAGCGACAACGGCAAACCCGCGCCCCTGGTTTCCCGCGTGAGCCGCTTCAATTGCCGCATTCAGTGCCAGAATGTTGGTCTGAAAGGCGACGCTGTCGATCATGGCCACGATCCCCCGCATCTCTGAGGATCGGTCGACGATTGCCTGCATCGACGCATTGACGGTCGACATCATCTGATCCCCTCCCGCCGCGGCCTGGCGTGCCTCATCCGCCCGCGAGCTGGCAAGCTTCGCATAGCCCGTGTTGCCTTCTACGTGGGTTTCCAGAGTCGCGATATGCGCCGTCACGTCTTCCAGCTCTTTGGCCTGACGCGCCGACTGGTGATACAGCTTTTGATTGCCCTGCGCCAGTGCGCCAATATTTTCCACCATGGCGGTGGTCGCATCGCTGACCTGGGTCACCAGCTGCTGTAGCCCGTTCTGCATGGTGGCAATACTGTCGCTGAGCTGGGCAATTTCACGGTTAAAACGCGTCACGCCAGGAGGGGTACCGGAGAGATCGCCCGCGGCCAGCCGGTTGATATGCGCAATCAAGCGCCGCAACGGGGTAATCACCCACCGGGACATCCCGAACCAGACGGCAAACGCAATAGCGAGCAACAGAACAGGCGCAAGCAGGAACAGCGTTTGCAGACCGGAGAGCTGCGCAATCAACGACTGACGCCCTTTGAGCGCCTGCTTCTCGCTTGCTTGCTGATAGCGGGCATAGTTGTCATTAAAGTCGGTCTGAAACGCCTGCGCCGGCACGGCAAAAAACGCATCGATGGTGTTGGTTTTCACCAGCCCTTCCGCCTGCTCTTTTATCGCGCCGTAAAAAAGCTGATAGCTGTTAACCAGGGCGTCATCTTTTGGCGGATTAAGCGCCAGCCAGGCATTCCACGCCTGCTGCGAAACGGCCAGCGCCTTTTGCGCGTCGTCCATCAGGCTATGCCAGCTGCCCTCGGAGCCGGTCTCTTTATCCTGCATAAACCAGACGCCGGAGCGGTTAAGCAGATCGCTTGCGGCCAGCAGGGAAACGCGAGCCAGATCCAGCTTGCTCTGCTGCTGATACGCCAGCAGGTTTTGCTGCTCGTTGCGTTGCGCTTCCTTAAGGGAGGCATTGAGCAGGAACGACGAGGAGAGTTGCAGGGCGGAAAAGAGGCCGATAATACAAAAGATACCGGTCAGCAGGCCAAACTGGCGGGGGATAATGCGCTGCGCAATACGACGATAAATTTGCGTTAGGTTCATAATTTTCTTCAGTAACAAGACGTTAGACGCGTGCGAGTCTACGAAACGAAAATGACAGAACCATTGCAGAGAAATGACAGAGGCCCTCGTCGTCAGGGCCTCTGTAAGGATGGCGGTTACACTCTGTTCTTCCACACCGTCTGCACGTTACAAAACTCGTGCAAACCAAAGTGGGAAAGCTCACGGCCAAAACCACTTTTCTTCACGCCGCCAAAGGCCACGCGCGCGTCACTGGCGCTAAAGCCATTGATAAACACCCCGCCGCACTCCAGCTCGCGGGCGAATTTTCCGGCCAGCGCTTCGTTGGCGGTAAACACCGTGGCAGAGAGACCAAAGTCGCTGTCGTTGGCAAGCTGCAGGGCATGTTCCGCATCCTTCGCCACCGTAATCGCCGCAACCGGACCAAACAGCTCCTGACGGAAGGCGGTCATTGTCGGGGTGACATGGCTCAGCACGGTTGGCGCGTAATAGTTGCCCTCCCCGCTGATTTTCTCGCCGCCCAGCAGCAGCGTGGCCCCTTCCGCGAGCGTGGCCTGCACCTGCTGATGCAGTTCGTCACGCAGATCGAAACGCGCCATCGGGCCAATATCATTCTCTTCCCGATCCGGTGCTCCCATCTTCAGCGCCGTAACCGCCGCAACAAAACGCCGGGTAAAGTCATCGGCAATACCCTCTTCGATAATAAAGCGCTTTGCCGCCGCGCAAACCTGCCCGGTGTTCTGATAACGTCCCGTGACGGCCGCGCGAACGGCCAGATCCAGATCGGCATCATTCAGCACGATAAACGGATCGGAGCCGCCCAGCTCCAGAACGCATTTTTTCAGCGCCGCTCCCGCCTGAGCCCCTATCGCCGCACCTGCACGCACGCTACCGGTGACGGTTACCGCTGCAATACGACGATCGTTGATCGCCTGGCTCACGCCATCATTGGTGGCATTCACCCAGCCAAAGACGCCTTGCGCAATACCGGCATCAGCAAAGATTTGCCCTATCAGCTCTGCAGAACCCAGGACGTTCGGTGCGTGTTTGAGCAGATAGCTGTTACCTGCCAGCAGGATCGGCACCGCACCGCGCAGTACCTGCCAGAGCGGGAAGTTCCACGGCATTACCGCAAGAATAGGCCCCAGCGGACGGTATTCAATGACCGCGTTTTGGTTTTCCACCAGCGTGGGCTCCGCACGCAGCATCGCCGGGCCATGTTCCGCATACCAGTCGCACAGACCCGCAGATTTGGCCACTTCCGCCCGCGCCTGCACAATCGGCTTGCCCATTTCCCGGGAGATCATTTGCGCCATCTCTTCCCCACGCTGGCGCAGTGCTGCCCCCAGGTCGCGCAGCTTTTGTGCCCGGTGAGAGACGCTTTCCCCTCGCCACTGGCGAAAACCGGCATCAGCCAGGGTGATTGCCTGTTCGACCTCTTCGGATGTGGCCCAGGGATATGTGGCCAGCGTCTCGCCTGTCGCCGGGTTAACAGAGAGGGCATGCGTAGCAGATGAATAAGTCATGATGTTCTCCACGTAATATCGGTTGATTGATTGTGGCCCACTCTGCTATTTCTTAAAAATGAATAATACTAACCACCTTATTCACGAATCGAGAATGCTATGGATTTAACTCAGCTTGAAATGTTTAACGCCGTTGCCCTGACCGGCAGCATTACCCAGGCGGCGCAGAAGGTGCATCGCGTTCCGTCTAACCTCACCACCCGCATCCGCCAGCTTGAGGCCGATCTCGGCGTTGAGTTGTTTATCCGGGAGAGCCAGCGTTTGCGCTTATCTCCCGCCGGGCACAACTTTCTGCGCTACAGCAAGCAGATCCTGGCGCTGGTTGACGAGGCGCGCATGGTCGTCGCCGGTGATGAGCCGCAGGGGTTATTTGCCCTTGGCGCCCTGGAAAGCACTGCCGCCGTGCGGATCCCGGAAAGTCTGGCGGCGTTTAACCAGCGCTATCCGCGCATTCAGTTCGCGCTCTCTACCGGCCCGTCCGGAACGATGATTGACGGCGTTCTGGAAGGCACCTTAAGCGCGGCGTTTGTCGACGGGCCACTTTCACACCCGGAGCTGGAAGGCATGCCGGTTTACCGGGAAGAGATGATGCTGGTCACCCCCGCCGGACATGCGGAGGTGACGCGCGCCGCGCAGGTAAGCGGCAGCGACGTCTACGCGTTTCGCGCAAACTGTTCGTATCGACGTCATCTGGAAAGCTGGTTTCACGCAGACCGCGCCACGCCCGGGCGGATCCATGAGATGGAGTCGTATCACGGTATGCTCGCCTGCGTGATTGCAGGGGCGGGTATTGCGCTAATGCCCCGCTCCATGCTTGAGAGCATGCCGGGGCATCATCAGGTAGAGGCGTGGCCGCTGGCGGAGAACTGGCGCTGGCTGACCACCTGGCTGGTGTGGCGTCGTGGGGCGATGACCCGCCAGCTCGAAGCGTTTATAGCGCTGCTAAACGAACGTCGACAACCAGAGCCTTCTCCATAAACAGGCTCAGCGGATCGTCGACATACGGCGCAAACGCCGGACGGCGTTCATATCCGCACTGTTCATACAGGCGAATGGCGGCGTGTTGCTTGATCCCTGTCTCCAGGCGCACGGTGTGGCAGTGACGACTCAAGGCTTCATCCTCAAGGGCAGCAAGCAGCTTCTCGCCCAGATGTTGCCCGCGATGGGTCGGATCGATATAGACCCGTTTCATCTCCCCGGTACCGTCGCCATTAAGCACCACGGCGCCACATCCCACGGCCTGCAGCTGCGGGTCGCGAATGATCATCAGGATAAGCGAGGCTTCAGGCAGTGCAGCCAGATCGAGCAGATGATTGCTTTCAGCGGGATAGAGTTCGCTCTGATAGCGGTCAAGCGCCGCGATCAGCTTGAGGATGTCCGGATGACGGGCAGATTCAGAGGTAATGGAATACATGGCAGGCTCCTTGCTTTTTTTTTGAGGCCAGGCTTCAACATAGCGTCTGCCATCTTTTCGGACTTCATAGTTTTAACTTATGTCATGACGCCAGCGTCAGGCGGGTCTCAAGCTGTTCCAGCTGGGTCCGGGCCGCTTCATCCAGCCTGCTGTCGGTGACGATATCCGTCAGGGTGTTCAGGTGCGCCACATTAAACAGCGACCAGGCACCGTACTTAGAGCTGTCTGCCAGCAGCACCCGGCGTTTTGCATTGGCTATTAAATCCCGCTTCAGCGCGGCCTTCTCCTCTGTAGGCGACGTGATACCGCGGGTAATATCCCAGCCATTACAGCTGACAAAAGCCACATCAGGCCAGACATTCTGCAACAGCCGACGCCCGTGCTCACCAATACAGGACTGGCTCGAATCATCGATACGGCCGCCAATAATCGTCACTTCAATCTGTTTAAACTCAGAGAGAAACAGCGCAATGTGCAGATCGCTGGTGATGACGCGAAGCGGCAGATGCGTGAGCTGACGCGCGAGTTCAATCATTGTGGTACCGGCGTCCAGCACAATGGCATCCCCCGCTTTCACAAAGCTCGCGGCCGCGCTGGCAATGGCATGTTTTTCTGCCAGACTGCGCTGCATTTTTTCGGACGTGGTCGGCTGGGAAGGAATAAACCGGTTAAGAGTAACGCCGCCGTGGGTTCGGCTGATGACGCCCTCCTGGTCAAGCTTAATCAGGTCGCGGCGGATCGTCGCCGGTGAGGCATCGGTGATCGCCACCAGTTGATCCACCGTGACCAGGTTGTGCCCTTTGAGGTAATCCATTATCTGCTCTAACCGGTTATATCCCTTCATATTATTCCCGTGTAATTTGCATAGCCAACTGAATAGACACCGTCATGCTCTCCGACCTGGCTTTACCGGTCCATGCTATATCGAACGCGGTTCCGTGGTCTGCAGAGGTGCGGATAAACGGCAATCCGGCGGTGATATTCACCCCGTCGTAAAAGCCGAGCAATTTTAGCGGAATATGCCCCTGATCGTGATACATCGCAACGACCATGTCATACATTCCTTCGTGGCATTGCATAAATACCGTATCCGGCGGGCACGGTCCGGTGACGTTGCCCCCCTGCGCCTTCATCGCCGCAACGGCCGGGCCAACAATCGTGATCTCTTCATCGCCAAACAGGCCATTTTCTCCCGCATGCGGGTTCACGCCCGCGACCGCAATACGAGGTGTGCTAAAGCCCACCCGCTTCAGGAAGGTATCCGCAATGCCGATGACGGTTTTTACCCGATCCTGATTGAGCGTATCAAGGAATTTACGCAGCGCAATATGGGTCGTGATATGAATGACCTTCAGCCGATCGGTGTACAGCACCATAGCGTAGTCTTTGCTGTGCGTCAGATGGGCCAGCAGCTCGGTATGCCCGGGGTAGTGATGTCCGGCCAGATGCAGCGCTTCTTTATTCAGTGGCGCCGTGGCAACCGCTTTTACGTCCCCCGCCATCGCCAGTTCCGTCGCGCGCTTCACGCAGCGATAGGCTAAATCCCCCGCCTGAGCCTGGACTACGCCGGGCTTCAGGGCATCAGGGTCGGCCAGCGGTTCGTCCAGCACGTTAATCATGTTGGGGGCGAAACGGGCTTCGCTGACCTGCCTGATGATGTGGATGTCAGCCTGCCCCACAATACCATCATCCAGCACCCGCCTGAGCGTGCGGGCACAGCCCACCACGACAACCGGGGCTCCCGTTAATTCGCTCCCGGTGAGGGATTTGATAATGATCTCCGGGCCAATGCCCGCCGGGTCACCCATGGTTACAGCAATAATGTTAGTCACTCAGTCTCTCCTCGATAAAATGCAACACCTCAAGCAGCGTCTCTTCTTTTCCGAAGCCCCCTGCTTTGGTCATTACCGGCTGGTGCCAGGCACAACCCAGAAATTTGCCGTAAGGGACGCATCCTGCGACGCGCCCTGTAATTTCAAATCCTTGCGCATCAAGCGCACTGGCGACGGCCATTGCCACATCGCCGCCTGAGACATACAACGCATCCGGCGGACATGCCGTCAGTGCCTCTCGGGTAATCTCTCCCAGGAAGGCGCAGATCGTTTCACCCAGTTCGGTCCGGGTCATTTGATACTGCGCGCAAAGCCGTTCAACCTGATGTCGCGCCTCATGGTCCGGGCAGGTATGAACGATGCAGTGACGGCCCGCCTTCAGGACCTGCGTGATGCGCATGAGCGCGTTCGCCGTCTTCCCCTTCAGCACATCATTAACATCAATAAACACCGACGAAACCGCAGGCTCTGCAGCGGCCAGTGCAATCTGACGTTGAGCGATCTCACTCATTGATCCCACCACCGCCAGCAGTTGCTGACGCTTCACGGGGGCGAGATGGCGTGCCAGCGCATCACATAACCCGGCAGACCCGACCAGCAGCGGTGTCTGCGGGCAGGTCAGCGCGGCGGCAATAATGGCGTCCAGATCCTCGTCACACTGGGCATCGACGATGAGCCACTCCGTTCCCTGCGCCAGTTCGGCTGCCAGCATGTTTACCGTTACGGATTGAGAACTCACGTCGGTAAACAGATCAGCAATCGTGGCAGACGGGACGGGCGTTTTCGGATCGCTGGCGAATTCGGTTTCATCCACCGGAATGCCGTTCACCAGACACCTGCCGTGGCGTGTGATCCGGTCTGCCGCGGGATACGCCGGCGCCACAATCACCTGCCGTTTGCCGCTTACTGCCTTAAGGACGCCTGTTTCTGCCCCTACATTGCCGCGCAGCGTGGAATCAATCTTTTTGATGAGCCAGCGCGCATCCGCAATATCCGCCCCCAGTACGGCCACTTTTTCGGCCGCCTCTGCTGCCCGCAGCGCACGGGAATCGGTATTAATAACCAGTGCATCCACCGGCTGGGTAAAGGGGGTGTGGAATGCCACGCTGACCTTCTTACCGCTCAGCGCCAGGCTGACACCCGCATCGTTTGCCCCGGTAAAGTCATCTGCAACGACAACGACGTCTCTGAACAGGTTGTTCTCTTTCATTCCCACTCCGGGCTCGTTTTTCCTGTTAATGATTATATTCAATCATGATTGATTATATGTGAGCAAGATCAAGTTAATCAGTTTGCGAATAAATTATAAATTTAGCCACACGATGACCATGAAGCGTCTTAATTGAGCGAATTTAATCATGGACACAAAGACAGGAGAAAAGCATGGTTACCCTCAACAGCACCATTATTAGCGGCGCAAATGCGCTCGCCGCCATCAGGCCATTACTCACCGATAACGCGCAGCTTTTGCTGGTCACGGACGGCAACATTGCGCGTCTGGAGGCGGCAACACAGATCCGTTCAATTCTTGAAGAGGACAACCGCCGCGTCACGGTGATTGACACGGTGCCTCCTGAACCCTCCCACCACGATGTCAGCCAGTTGCTCGCGGGGTTAAACAGCGGATCGTTTGATGTCGTGGTCGGGATCGGCGGCGGCAGCGTACTGGATGTGGCGAAACTGCTCTCCGTGCTTTGTCACCCGCTGTCACCGGGGCTGGACAGCCTGCTGGCAGGGGTAAAACCGGTGGCACGTATCTCCTCACTTCTGATCCCCGCCACCGCCGGAACCGGGTCAGAAGCCACGCCGAACGCTATTCTGGCGATACCGGAGCAAAACACGAAGGTCGGTATTATCTCTCCGGTCCTGCTGCCCGATTACGTCGCCCTGCTGCCGGAACTGACCACCAGCATGCCCGCGCATATTGCCTCCTCCACCGGCATCGATGCCCTGTGCCATCTGATTGAGTGCTTCACCGCCACGGTCGCCAACCCGGTCAGCGATAACGCGGCGTTGACCGGGCTCGCTAAGCTGCTGAAGAACATCGAAACGGCCTGCGCTGAGCCGGGCAACCTGCTGGCAAAGCTGGAAATGCTGTGGGCCTCTTATTACGGCGGGGTCGCGATTGCGCATGCCGGCACACACCTGGTTCACGCCCTGTCTTATCCGCTTGGCGGGAAATATCATCTGCCGCACGGCGTGGCCAACGCCATTCTTCTGGCACCCTGCATGAGGGTGGTTCGTCCCCACTGCGTGACAAAATTTGCGCAGGTCTGGGATCTCGTACCAGGCGCGGACAGCAGCCTGTCCGATGACGAAAAATCTCACGCGCTGGTGGAGTACTTTGCCGCGCTGGTTCGTCGGCTCAACCTGCCGGACAACCTTGAGTCCCTGGGCGTGCCGCGCGAAGACATCGCTTCCCTGAGCGATGCCACCCTGAACGTTAAACGGTTAATGAACAATGCCCCCTGTCAGGTGAATCACGACGAGGTGCAGGCGATTTACCGGACACTGTTTCCTGAACATGCATAGTCAAGGAGTAAGAAATGCGTAACAACATCAAGGGCGTGCTGACGGCTATCGTCACCCCCTTTGACGCGGAAGGCGAACTCAACATTCCCGGCTTAACGCGGCAGATCGCCCGGCAGCTGGACGCCGGAAACGGCATTTTTTGCGGCGGAACCAACGGCGAGTTCTTTGTCCTGAACGAAGCGGAAAAAATCGCGGTCACCCGGACCTGTGTGGAAACCGTCGCCGGACGCGCGCCCGTCGTGGCGCATATTGGCGAAATCTCCACCCGCGACACCATCCGGCTGGGAAAACAGATCGTCGCGCTGGGTGTGGATGCGGTTTCCGTCATCACCCCTTACTTCGTGCCGCTGAAACAGTCTGAGCTCATCGCACACTACACCGCCGTCGCTGACGCGCTAACCGTACCGGTCTTTCTGTACAACATTCCGGCGCGGACCGGCAACACCCTTGAGCCCGCCACGGTACGGGCGCTGGCCGAACACCCCAACATTTCAGGTATTAAAGACAGTGCCGGGAGCTATGAAAGCCTGCGCGGTTTCCTCAACGCAGTAAGCGACATTGACGGGTTCGACGTGCTGAACGGACCAGATTCACTGATCCATCAGGGCTTCGTCGAGGGATGTTCAGCCTGTATTTCCGGGCTGGCAAACGTGGCACCAGCGGCGATCAACGCCATCTGGTCACGCTTTAACGCGGGTGATGTTGAAGGTTCCTGGCAGGCGCAGGAGCGCGTCACCCGACTGCGTACCGAGCTGTACAGCGTGGCGTTTTCCCCTGCCGCTGTTAAAAAGGCCCTGCAAATCATGGGCGAGGATGTCGGAGAGAGTCGCTATGCCGTGGCGTTTAGCGAGCAGCAGTGCCAACAGATTCGCCAGATAGTGACAACGTCACTTAGCTAAACGGCGTTGGTTTCGTCAATAAGAATACCGGGTACCTGAGGTGCCCAGGATTCACTCGCCCTGAAGAGAGGCAAAGATGAATAATTTTACCGCTGAAGATACCCTGATCATTGTGGGCATAGTCATTGCCTACATCCTGTTCACCACCTGGCTGACCTTCCGGATCCGCAGTAAAAACTCCGGGGACTTTATGGAAGGCTCCCGCGCGATGCCGGCGTTTATTGTCGGGATCTTGCTGATGTCTGAGTATATCGGCGCTAAATCCACCATCGGCACCGCGCAGGCGGCGTTCGAGGACGGGTTTGCTGCATCATGGTCCGTCATCGGGGCCGCGATTGGCTTCCCGCTTTTTGGCCTGTTGCTGGTAAAACGCATATACAACACCGGGAAAATCACCATCTCGGGTGCGATTGCTGAAAAGTACGGTAACAGCACCAAAAACATTATCTCCCTCATCATGATCTACGCCCTGCTGCTGGTGAATGTGGGGAATTACGTCAGCGGCGCAGCAGCCATTTCTACCGTACTGAAAGTCAATCTGCCCGTTGCCGCTTTCATTACGGCTATCGTCAGTACCTTCTATTTCGCCTTCGGCGGCATGAAAGGCGTGGCGTGGGTAACTGTGCTGCACAGTGCGCTGAAATACTTCGGCATTCTGGCCATCATGGGTTTTGCGTTATCCAAAACCGGCGGTTTCACGCCGATGATCGAAAACATGCCGGACTTCTACTGGACCTGGGATGGCAACATCGGCGCGTCGACCATTTTCGCGTGGCTTATCGGCACCATTGGCTCCATCTTCTGCACTCAGTTTGTGATCCAGGCCATCTCCTCCACCAAAGATGTTAAATCGGCTAAACGCTCCACCTGGGTCGCGTTCTTCTTCTGCCTGCCGATCGCGCTGGCCATTGCGGTGATTGGCGTGGCGGCAAAATACCTGCATCCGGAGATCGACAGCCTGTATGCGATGCCGATTTTCCTGCAGGATATGAACCCGTGGCTGGCCGGTCTGGTCACCACCTCTCTGGTGGCGTCCATCTTCGTCAGCGTCAGTACCGTGGCGCTCGCCATTGCCTCCCTGGTGGTAAAAGATTTCTACGTGCCGATGCGCAACCCGACGCCCGAGCAGGAGTTTAAAGCTACCCGCTGGATCTCCCTGCTGATTGGTTTCCTGCCGCTGATTTTTGTTCTGCTGGTGCCTGAAGTGCTGAAGCTGTCGTTCTTTACCCGTGCCATTCGTCTGTCGATTTCCGTCGTGGCGGTCATCGCATTCTATGCCCCGTTCTTCCGCAGTACCCGCGGAGCCAATGCTGGGCTGATCGGCGCCTGCGTCGTGACTTCTGTCTGGTATCTGCTGGGCGATCCGTTTGGCATTAACAATATGTACATCGCCCTGCTGACCCCTGCGGTCATCATGGTCATCGACCGTCTCATTCCGGGAAAGGCACAGGGTAAAGCGCCAACCCCCGTTGAAAACAATGGAGTCTGATATGTCTGTAACCGTAACCCGCGACGGGATTATTCGCCCACAACAGGATACGCGCGTGGAGGCAGCCATGCTGCCTTCCGCCTGCCCACAAAACCACGCGGCAAATCTGCTGCCGCTGCCGGATGGTTCGCTGATGTGCGTCTGGTTTGGCGGTACCCAGGAGGGTATTGCGGATATCTCTGTGTGGGGTTCGCGCCTGTCACCGGGAAGCCAGCAGTGGAGTGAGGCAGAAAAACTGTCGGATGATGCCACGCGCTCCGAACAGAACCCGGTTCTGTTCCTGGCACCCGATAACGTGCTGTGGCTGCTGTGGACCGCTCAAATGTCCGGCAACCAGGACACCGCTATTGTGCGCTATCGCCAGTCCCGGGATCTGGGTAAAACCTGGGGGGACATCGCGACCCTGCTCGATAAACCCGGCACCTTTATTCGTCAGCCGATTGTCGTGCAGGAGAATGGGAACTGGCTGCTGCCGGTGTTTTACTGCCGCACCCGGCCGGGTGAGAAATGGGTCGGTAACGATGACATCAGCGCGGTGAAAATCTCCGAAGACGGGGGCAAAACCTGGCGTGATGTCGAGGTGCCGGACAGCCTGGGCTGCGTCCATATGAATATCACCCCGCTGCGCAATGGCACCCTGGTTGCCCTGTTCCGCAGCCGCTGGGCGGATAACATTTATTACAGCCAGTCAACGGACAACGGCGAAAGCTGGTCCGTGCCGGAGCCCACGGTATTACCTAACAACAACTCCTCTATCCAGGTGACAACGCTTGCCAGTGGCGAGCTGGCGCTGGTGTTTAACCTCATGAGCGCCGCCGGGGCGCAGGAGCGTCGCGCCTCTCTGTACGATGAAATTGACGATGGCGATGGCCGTAAAGAGCCGGTTGTGACCCACGGTCGAACCGCCTTCTGGGGTGCCCCGCGTGCGCCGATGACCGTCGCCATTTCGCCGGACGGAGGCAAAAGCTGGCCGTGGCAACGGCATCTGGACGAGGGAGACGGCTACTGCATGACTAACAACTCTCTGGAGAAACTGAACCGTGAGTTTTCCTATCCGAGCATTAAGCAGAGCCCGGATGGCAGCCTGCATATCGCGTACACCTACTTTCGTCAGGCCATAAAATACGTGCGGGTGACGCCCGAGTGGGTCAAGGAGTCAGCATGATTATTGGACATCTCGACGCCCTGCCGCTGGCAGGGTTACCGCCGGTGTTGTATGCCCTGCTGTCCCGCCCGGACTGCACGCTGCAGGCGCTTAGCGAACTCGATGACGGCCGCTGGCAGCCGGACAATGCCCCCTGGTTTTGCCAGATTGGTCCGGCACAGACGCAGCCGCGCGCGGAGTGGCATACGGAGTACCATCACCAGTGGGCGGATATTCAGGTTGTGCTGGCGGGAGAAGAACTTATCTATGCCGGCGCGCGCCCTGTTGGCATGCCGGATGACGAAGAGCGTAAAGCGGACCTGTTCATTGCCAGCTCATCGGCACACAGTGTCCGGATCCGTCTTGGCGCGGGTGACTTTGCGGTCTTTTCTCCCGGAGAACCACACCAGGCGCTGTGCGCCAGCGGCGCGCCGATGATAGTGCGCAAAGCGGTGTTTAAAGTTCCTCGTTCAATGCTGGAGGTCTGACATGCGTCACGCCGTCGTGACCGGAGCCAGCTCCGGAATTGGTGAGGCCATCGTTAAGCGTTTACTGGCGGAAGGCTGGCAGGTCACCGGACTCAGCCGCCGCGCCGTGATGCCGGATACCCCTGGCTTTACGGGGTTACGCGTGGATATCACCGATCCTGATGCGCTGAACAGCGCCCTGCACGCCATCGCGACACCGCAGGCGGTGATCCACGCCGCCGGGATGATGGCCGCCGCCCCACTGGGGCAACTGGAAAGCAGGGTTGGCGCGTCACTGTGGCAACTGCACGTTCAGGCCTGCGAAGCCCTGTTTAACCATTTCGCGCCCGCTATGACCGCCGGTGGACGATTTGTGGCGATTGGCAGCAGAACCTCCCGCGGGGCGGTAGGTCGCTCGCAGTATGTTGCCACCAAGGCGGCGATGACAGGGATGGTCAGAAGCTGGGCGGCGGAACTGGCCCCGCGTGGGATCACCGCAAACGTGGTCGCGCCGGGTGCCACCCAAACGCCGATGCTTAGCGCACCGGGGCGAGAAAGTTCACCGCCTACCTGTCCGCCCATCGGCCGTCTTATCACGCCAGAAGAGGTCGCGGGGCTGGTGAATTTCTTGCTCAGCGATGAAGCCGCCGCCATCACGGGCCAGGAGATGGTGATATGCGGCGGCGCCTCGCTCAGCTAGCGCAGGAAGATACGCCCTTTCAGATAGAGCGTCGCCTGGCCGCCAATCAGCACACGGTCGCCCTTCAGTTCGCAGCGCAGATCCCCGCCACGGTATGAAACCTGGCGGGCGTTCATCGACGTTTTGCCCAGCTTCTCGCTCCAGTACGGTATCAGCATGCTGTGCGTCGATCCGGTGACCGGATCTTCCGGTACCCCTTTGCCCGGGCAGAAGAAGCGGCTGACGAAGTCATACTCCTCTCCCGGTGCCGTCACGCAGACCATTTTCCCGAGCGGCGCCATCGCTGCAATATCCGGGGTTAAGGCCTCCACCTGTTGCTGGCTCTCCAGTACCACCATGTAATCCCGTCCGACGCGGACCTCTTTAGCCTGGGCTATCCCCAGCGCGCTGAACAGGCCCGGCGGGGGATTGTCAACCACCTCGGTCGACCACGCAGGGAAATTGAGCGTCAGCCAGTCGCCGCTGCGTTTCACCGTCAACTCACCCACGAAGCGCGTGGTGAAGGTGATTTCGGTATGCGGATAATCGAGGTATTCGAAAATCACGTGTGACGCTGCCAGCGTCGCGTGGCCGCAGAGGTTGATTTCATGCAGCGTGGTAAACCAGCGCAGCTCGAACCCGGTGTCGGTGCGTACGAAAAACGCCGTCTCAGACTGGTTATGCTGTTGCGCCATTTTGAGCAGCGTCTCATCCGAAAGCCACTCCTCCAGCGGGCATACCGCCGCTGCATTGCCGCCAAACGCCCTGTCGCTGAAGGCATCCACCAGATAAAAATCAATTTCCTGCATTGTCTTTTCCTCTGTTGTTATAGGTATCTAGCGCAGAAAAACTGTGCCTTTCAAATAGCATGACGCCTGTCCGCTCATCAGCACGCGCGAGCCTTTTAGCTCGCACCGAACGTCGCCGCCCCGCGCGGAAACCTGACGGGCAAACATCGTCGTTTTACCCAATTTTTCGCTCCAGTAAGGAATGAGCATGGTATGTGCAGAGCCGGTCACCGGATCTTCCCAGACGGCAACGCCGGGGGAGAAAAAGCGGCTGACGAAATCGTAATCCCCGTCGCCCCGCGCCGTAACGGCAACCTTATGTTCGCCAGGCGTCATGGCTGAAATTGTCGGTGCGAGTGCTTCAACCTGCTGGCGATCTTCCAGCACCACCACCCATGCGCGGCCTTTGCGGGCTTCAACGTAGCGGCGGATACCGAGCGCCGCGAGCATCTCCGGCGGGGGCGTCTCTTCATGCGTTGGACATGCCGGGAAATCCAGCGTCAGCCACTCCCCCTCCCGGCTCACCGTCAGGCGGCCAGAGGCCGTTTCGAAGTGGATCCGCGAGTCAGGATAGTCCAGCTCATTGAACAGAACGTACGCCGCAGCAAGCGTGGCGTGACCGCAAAGATTAACTTCGGTCAGCGTGGTAAACCAGCGTAGCTCAATGCCCCCTTTCGTACAGACGAAAAATGCGGTTTCCGACTGATTATGCTGTTGCGCCATTTTCAGTAACGTTTCGTCCGGCAGCCACGCCTTGAGCGGGCAAACGGCAGCCGGATTTCCGCCAAATGACACATTGCTAAACGCATCGACCAGATAAAAATCAATCTCCTGCACTGTCTTACCGCCTGTTTTTGTTGGAGTGTTCTTTTATATTCAATGAAAACCCTGCCTCCGGCTACCGCTTTCATAAGGTAAATATTGAGATCTGCATCACATAATGGTTGAGTTTTCGCCGTGCAAGGCTTTAAGATCGTCTCCTCTTCTTTTGCAACGAATCTCCGACATCCCTATGACAACGAACACAGTTTCCCGCAGGGTTGCGTGGCTACGCGTGGTCACGCTGGCTATTGCCGCGTTTATTTTCAACACCACTGAATTTGTTCCGGTTGGGCTGTTGTCTGACATCGCAGAGAGTTTCCAGATGGAAACGGCGCAGGTGGGCATTATGTTGACCATTTACGCCTGGGTGGTGGCGTTGATGTCGCTGCCGTTTATGCTGCTTACCAGCCAGATGGAGCGGCGTAAGCTACTGATCGGGCTGTTTGCGTTGTTTATCGCCAGCCACGTGCTGTCGTTCCTGGCGTGGAATTTTACGGTGCTGGTGTTAAGCCGCGTCGGGATCGCCTTTGCGCATGCCGTTTTCTGGTCGATTACCGCGTCGCTGGCTATCCGGCTGGCACCGGCGGGGAAACGCGCCCAGGCGCTGAGCCTGATTGCCACCGGGACCGCGCTGGCGATGGTGCTGGGCCTGCCGATTGGCCGTATCGTGGGGCAATACTTCGGCTGGCGTACCACGTTCTTCGCCATTGGCATGGGAGCGCTGGTTACCCTGGTATGTCTGGTAAAACTGCTGCCGAAGCTGCCAAGCGAACATTCCGGCTCGCTGAAAAGCCTGCCGCTGTTGATGCGTCGCCCGGCGCTACTGAGCATCTATCTGCTTACCGTTATTGTAGTCACCGCCCACTATACGGCTTACAGCTATATCGAGCCGTTCGTTCAGGTGGTGGCCGGCTTTAGCGGCAATTTTGCCACCCTTCTCCTGCTGCTCCTTGGCGGGGCGGGCATTATTGGCAGTATTCTTTTCGGCAAGCTTGGCAATCAGCACGCTTCAGCGCTGGTGAGCAGCGCCATCGGTTTGCTGCTGGCGTGTCTGCTGCTGCTGATGCCCGCCGCGGGCAGTGAAAGCCAGCTGGCAATCCTCAGCCTGTTCTGGGGTGTGGCGATCATGATTATCGGTCTCGGGATGCAGGTGAAAGTGCTGGCCCTCGCGCCGGATGCCACAGACGTGGCGATGTCGCTGTTCTCGGGCATTTTTAACCTGGGCATTGGCGCGGGTGCGCTGGTGGGCAATCAGGTGATCCTGCACGTATCCATGTCGGCGATTGGCTATCTGGGGGCCATTCCGGCCCTGGTGGCGCTTATCTGGTCGGTGTTGATCTTCCGTAAATGGCCGGTGGCGCTGGAGGAACAGGGGCAGCACGGGTGACGTCTGTTTGTGCCGTGTGGCGCTGCGCTTACCCGGCCTACAAACCCGTAATAACGTCAGCCCCGCCACCCGGCAATGACCTCAGTGGTAAGTCTTAATAATCTCCAGCACGCCGTTAATAATAAACTGCACGCCCATACATACCAGCAAGAACCCCATCAGACGGGAAATCGCCTCGATACCGCCTTTGCCGACCCAGCGCATAATTGCACCGGAACTGCGCAACGAGGCCCACACAATAATGCCGATCAGTGCAAATATCAGCGGTGGCGCTACGGTCACGACCCAGTCCGGAAACGTAGTGCCGTCACGTACCGTTGAGGCAGAACTGATAATCATCGCAATGGTCCCTGGCCCTGCCGTGCTCGGCATGGCTAGCGGTACAAAGGCGATATTCGCACTCGGTTCAGTCTCCAGCTCTTCGGATTTGCTCTTCGCTTCAGGCGATTCATGCGCTTTTTGCGCCGGAAACAGCATGCGGAAACCGATAAAGGCCACAATCAGCCCCCCGGCGATACGCAGACCCGGGATGGAGATCCCGAAGGTATTCATCACCAGCTGACCGGCGTAGTAAGCCACCATCATGATGGCAAACACATACACTGAGGCCATCATCGACTGATGATTGCGCTCTGCGCTGTTCATATTCCCTGCCAGCCCGAGGAAAAGCGCTACCGTCGTTAAGGGGTTGGCCAACGGCAGCAATACCACCAGCCCAAGACCAATTGCTTTTATCAAATCCAACATAGTGCGTCGTTGTCCTTATCCATGTTTATCACCGCAATTATAGGGTGAAAGTGTGACATTGAGCCATTCACGCAACGTAACGATTATTTTCATAAAGGAACGATAACCCTGCGTTATCTGTATGATTTGAAAGACCTCAACAAAAGTTCATGAAACGTTTTAGCAATTCGTGGCATCCGCAGATCCATTCAGTTGACTTATACTTGCCTGAGCAATAATATCTGCCGTGATTAAACTACTTGCCAGGGCAACCATTGTGAAAAGCACCAGTGATATCTTCAACGACGTTGTTCCGCTGGGTCGTCTTATTCATCTGGTTAATCAGAAAAAAGACCGCCTGCTGAATGACTATCTGTCGCCGCTGGATATCACCGCAACGCAGTTTAAAGTGCTGTGCTCCATTCGCTGCCAGGTGTGTATCACCCCGGTTGAGTTAAAAAAGGTGCTCTCTGTCGATCTGGGCGCGCTGACCCGCATGCTGGATCGTCTCGTCTGTAAAGGATGGATAGAACGAAGCCCTAACCCGAATGACAAACGCGGCGTCCTGGTGACACTCACCAGCGACGGTGCGGATATGTGTGAGCAATGTCATCAATTAGTAGGACAAACACTGCATCAGGAACTAACAAAAAACTTAACGGCAGAGGAAGTGGCAACGCTTGAGCTTTTGCTTAAGAAAATACTGCCGTAAACAGAAAAAGAGGTATGACGATGTCCAGACGCAATACTGACGCTATCACTATTCATAGCATTTTGGACTGGATCGAAGATAACCTGGAATCGCCGCTCTCCCTTGAAAAAGTGTCAGAGCGTTCAGGTTACTCCAAATGGCACCTGCAACGGATGTTTAAAAAAGAGACCGGTCATTCATTAGGTCAATATATTCGCAGCCGCAAGCTGACGGAAATTGCCCAAAAACTGAAAGAAAGCAATGAACCGATCCTTTATCTGGCGGAGCGATACGGGTTTGAATCGCAACAGACCCTGACGCGTACGTTTAAGAACTACTTCGACGTGCCGCCTCATAAGTATCGTATCACCAGCGTGCCGGGTGAATCCCGATATCTTTATCCGCTAAAACATTGTAGTTAATCATCGCCTGTAAAGACGTAACCGAGGAAATCATGAACGTTACCGCCTCCGCCGCCCTCGCCTTGCTGGTGCTCTTTTCCAGCCAGACCTTCGCGGAGCAACCCCCTCGTGCAACGCAGCAAAATAATCATGACACGATGATTTTGCCGTCAGCACATAGCCAGTCCCCTTATGATT
This sequence comes from Enterobacter sp. SECR19-1250, assembly GCF_013391025.1. Lineage (NCBI taxonomy): Bacteria > Pseudomonadati > Pseudomonadota > Gammaproteobacteria > Enterobacterales > Enterobacteriaceae > Enterobacter > Enterobacter sp. SECR19-1250. The sequence continues at coordinate 41,678 of NZ_JACASJ010000004.1, forward strand.
TCAACCACATGGGGCCTGGTAGCGACAAATCCGACGAATTAGGCGTGCCTTATTATAATCAGCACGGCTTCTGATTCGTTTTGCCCCGCCGATGCGGGGCTTTTTTCTGCCCTAATTCCGCACTCGCGCCGCCCGACGCACGCGTAAGCCAAACACGTTGATATACAGCCCGGCCATGATCAGCACCGCGCCGAGCAGCTGTAATGCACTCAGCTTTTCGTCCAGCAAAATTGCAGCGCTCGCCAGCCCGACAACCGGCACCAGCAGCGATAACGGCGCCACGCGCCAGGTTTCGTAGCGCCCCAGCAGAGAACCCCAGATCCCGTACCCGATAATGGTGGCGACAAACGCCAGGTAGACCAGTGAAAGAATAGTGGTGAGATCGATTTCAACCAGACTCGTCAGCATCACCGCCGGGCCATCAAAAATCAGCGAGGCCACCATAAACGGCACAATCGGGATCAGCGCGCTCCAGACCACCAGCGACATGACCTGCGGGCGTGTTTCATGCTGCATGATCAGCTTGTTGAAAATATTGCCGCAGGCCCAGCTCAGCCCCGCTGCCAGCGTCAGCATAAAGCCCAGCAACGCCACGTGTTGACCATTCAGGCTGGCCTCAATCAGCACCAGCACGCCAAACACGGCCAGAGTGATCCCCGCCAGCTGTTTGCCCTGTAAACGCTCGCCAAAAACAAACGCACCAAGAATGATGGTGAAGAACGCCTGCGCCTGCAGCACCAGCGAGGCAAGACCGGCAGGCATACCAAACTTAATGGCGCAGAACAGAAACGCAAACTGGCCAAAGCTGATGGTCAGGCCATAACCCAGCAGCAGCGTTAGCGGGATTTTCGGGCGGGCAACAAAAAACAGTGACGGGAAGGCGACCAGCATAAAGCGCAAACCGGCCAACATCAGCGGGGGCATGTTATGCAATCCCACTTTGATGACCACAAAATTAAGTCCCCATACGATGACCACCAGCAGTGCCAGCAATCCGTCTTTACGCGTCATACCCTGCCCCTGATTTATTAATAATTTGTTAACACTTCAAGGTAACAGAAAAAAGTGCGTCGCGAGAAGATCATTAATTCTGGCAGGCAGTTGAAGCACTTACGGATAAATTGGGCGCTATACAAGCTTCTTATGTCGTGATACTCCTTTTAGGACACACTATAAAAAAGTATAAGCATTTGTCGGGCAGGAATATGAAACCATCTCTCAGGCGCTCAACCGCAGCGCTGCTGGCATCGTCATTGTTATTAACCATCGGTCGTGGCGCTACGCTGCCGTTTATGACTATTTATCTCACGCGCGTGTTTAACATGAGCGTCGAGAATATTGGTTATGCCCTGACCATTGCCTTGACCATCGGCGTGGTATTCAGCCTGGGGTTTGGCATTCTGGCCGATAAGTTCGATAAAAAGCGCTACATGCTGATCGCGATTGTGGCGTTTATCGCCGGTTTTGTGGCGATCCCGCTGGTCAATAACGTCACGCTGGTGGTGCTGTTCTTTTCGTTAATCAACTGTGCCTATTCTGTGTTCTCGACAGTGCTGAAAGCCTGGTTCTCCGACGTGCTGACCTCCAGTGAAAAAGCCCGCGTTTTTTCGCTGAACTACAGTTTTTTGAACATCGGCTGGACGATCGGGCCGCCTCTTGGCACGTTTCTGGTGATGTACAGCCTGCAGCTGCCGTTCTGGCTGGCCGCGTTCTGTGCCGCTCCGCCGCTGGGGTTTATCCACTTCTTTGTGCAAAAAAGCATTGCGTTAGATATCGCGGAGCAGAAGACAACGTGGCAGCCGTCGGTTTTGCTGAAAGACCGCGCGCTGTTCTGGTATACGCTCTCTGGCCTGCTCGCGTCATACGTCGGCGGGTCGTTCGCGAGCTGTATTTCGCAGTATGTTCTGGCTGCACATGCAGACAGTGATTTCGCCGAAAAGGTGGTCGCCGTGGTTCTGCCCGTCAATGCCGCAGTGGTGGTGACGCTGCAGTACGCACTCGGACGCAAAATCTCTGCCAGCAATATTCGCCCGTTGATGACAGCCGCCACCCTGTTTTTTATCGTGGGGTTGGGTGGCTTTATGATCTCCGGAGAAAACCTGATTTACTGGGGTATCGCCGCCGCCATCTTTACGCTGGGTGAGATTATTTATGCGCCGGGTGAATATATGTTGATCGACAACATCGCCCCGCCAGGTATGAAAGCAAGCTACTTCTCCGCTCAGGCGCTGGGCTGGCTCGGCGCGGCGGCCAACCCGATGATCACCGGCATCATCCTGACCCATTTGCCGCACTGGTCGCTGTTTATGATTATGATGGCGGCTATCGTCATTGCCTGGCTGATGATCCTGCGTGGAATGAGCATGAAGCGTGAAGATTGCGTGTCGGGTAGCGCTGCGCTTACCCGACCTACAAAACCCTGATCGCAGGCCGGGTAAGGCGTAGCCGCCACCCGGCAACAGCAACAGCCTAGTGGTGCAGCATCTCCTCCACCACCTGCTCTTTGTACATCTCGTTTGGATAATAGGTCGGCCAGTTATCCATCTCTTTCAGCAGTGCCTCGTGGGAGGTATTGCCCATAAAGATGTGGAAGTGGGATGAGGCTTTTGGCGCAATGGTGTGGTCGCTGAACTGAACAAACTTCGGTGCCTTGCTGCCCGCGTCCTTACACTCAAACAGATAGCGAACACCTTTTTTGCCTGACGCGTAGGTCAGAATTTTGTAGCCGCTGTAATCATACTGACAGCGGCTGACCTCTTTACCTTTATGGAATTCCATGACGTTATTTTCGATGCCGATAGCCTCCACATCGGTGGCGTACCCCGTGCGGTAATAGGCTTTGATCTCGTCGAACGTTTTATTGTCCTTCTGTGCCTTCTTTCTGAAAACCGGATCCAGCGAACCATCCAGCAGGAAGGGATAAACGGACTGCCAGGTGCCGTCCCAGTCGGACAGTTTCCGGTCCTTAACGTCTTTGTCCGCAAACACGCCGTTTGCCGCCTTTTGCTCCGCTTCGGTCATCTGGTGACCGTGTGAGTGGGCAAACAGCTGGCCGCTGACCAGCAGCGCCCCCAGAGTCATCGCAAATTTTCCAATATGTGCAGCCACAACAGTATCCTCACTCCGTTTTTATAAGAATGAGGATGTTATATTATAACATTTCAGATCGCAACCTGTCCGCGAACGCCCTCCTGCTCCATGTTTTCTCCCCGTCCTCGCTGGATAATGGTGCCGCGAGACATGAGCAGATAGCTGTCTGCCAGCGCTGCCGCAAAGTCATAAAACTGCTCCACAAGCAGGATCGCCATGTCCCCCCGGTCTGCAAGCTGGCGGATCACGTGGCCAATCTCTTTGATTACCGAGGGCTGAATGCCTTCGGTAGGTTCATCAAGGATCAGCAGCTGCGGACGGCTCGCCAGGGCGCGACCTATCGCCAGCTGCTGCTGTTGTCCGCCAGAGAGATCGCCTCCGCGTCGATGCTTCATCTCTTTTAATACCGGGAAAAGCTGCCAGATTTCCTCCGGGACATGTTTTGCTTCCCGGGCTGAGAAGCGCGAGAGCCCCATGAGCAGATTCTCTTCCACGGTTAAGCGCGGGAAAATCTCACGTCCCTGCGGTACATACGCCACGCCAGACTGCACCCGCTGGTGCGGCTTGCTGTGGGTGATCTTTTTCCCCTGCCAGATAACCTCACCCGTTTTCGCCGGGATCAGCCCCATCAGACACTTCAGCAGCGTGGTTTTACCCACGCCATTGCGCCCCAGCAGGCAGGTCACTTCGCCGGTGATGGCCTCAAAGCTCACGCCGCGCAGAATATGACTTCCACCGTAATATTGATTCAGTTCGTTAACCTGTAACATCAAGGCTCCTTAGCGTCCCAGATAGACTTCAATCACCTGCTCGTTGGCCTGTACCTCGCGCAGCGAGCCTTCTGCCAGCACCTGTCCCTGATGCAGTACGGTCACGCGATCGGCAATGGTTTCAACAAACCCCATGTCATGCTCAACCACCATCAATGAGTGTTTGCCTGCCAGGGTCCGGAAAAGCTCGGCGGTGTACTCGGTCTCCGCGTCCGTCATCCCGGCTGCGGGTTCGTCCAGCAACAGCAGATGCGGATCCTGGACCAGCAGCATTCCGATCTCGAGGAACTGTTTTTGCCCGTGCGAAAGCAGCCCCGCGCGGCGGTCGCGTTCACCGGCGAGCCGCAGCAGGACCAGCATCTCATCAATACGATCGCGCTGTTCGCCGTTGAGTTTGGCCCGCAGGCTTGCCCAGACGGACTTGTCGGTTTTCATGGCGATCTCAAGGTTTTCCCATACCGTCAGCGCCTCAAATACCGTCGGTTTCTGAAACTTGCGGCCAATCCCCTGGCGCGCAATGGCGGCTGGCTCAAGCTGGGTCAGATCTACCGACTGGTCATAAACGGCTTTACCGCTTTTTGGCCGCGTTTTGCCGGTGATCACGTCCATCAGCGTTGTTTTTCCCGCGCCGTTTGGGCCAATCACGCAGCGCAACTCGCCCACGCCGATGTTCAGCGTGAGATCCGTCAGCGCCTGAAACCCATCGAAGTTGACGTTGATCTTATCCAGCTGCAGCACCGGGTCCGTCTGCTCGCGATAGCGATCCCCGGGCAACTGGCGAGTGAATAATCCTTCGGCTGGCTGCATTATTTCTCTCCCTTACGAAACAGGCCGTAGACGCCGCGCGGTAAAAACAGCGTAACCGCGATAAAAATCAGCCCGAGAAACAGCTGCCAGTATTCCGGCATTGCGACGGTGAAGAAACTCTTCGCGCCGTTCACCAGCGCCGCGCCAATGACCGGGCCAACCAGCGTGCCGCGGCCGCCCAGCGCCACCCAGATGGCGGCCTCAATGGAGTTGGTCGGCGACATTTCACCGGGGTTAATAATCCCGACCTGCGGCACATAGAGCGCTCCCGCCAGGCCACACAGCATGGCGGAAAGCGTCCATACCAGCAGCTTAAATCCCTTCGGATCGTAGCCGCAAAACGTCAGGCGGTTTTCAGCGTCGCGCACGGCAGTCAGAATACGGCCAAACTTGCTTCTGGCGAGGGCAAAGCCGATGCCAAGCGTGAGGAGCAGCAACATGACGGTCGCCAGAAACAGCGCGATACGTGTCGTGGTCGCGGTGATGGAGAACCCCAGCAACGTGGTAAAACCGGTAAAACCGTTATTGCCACCAAAACCGGTTTCGTTGCGAAAGAAGAGCAACATTCCCGCGTAGGTCAGCGCCTGCGTCATGATCGAGAAATAAACGCCTTTGATTTTTGAGCGAAAGGCAAACCAGCCAAACACCAGCGCCAGCAGCCCCGGCACCATCACAATCAGTACCAGCGCCCAGGCAAAGTGCTGGGTTCCCCACCAGAACCACGGCAGTTCGCTCCAGGAGAGAAACGACATAAATGCGGGCAGCCCATCGCCCGCGGCCTCGCGCATCAGGTACATCCCCATGGCATATCCGCCCAAGGCGAAGAAGATCCCGTGGCCCAGCGAGAGCATACCGGCATATCCCCATACCAGATCGAGCGCCACCGCAACGATGGCGTAGCACAGGATTTTGCCGAGCAGCGTCAGCATCCAGGTCGACAGCGCCAGCGGATGGGTGGCGGGCAACATCGCAAAGAACGGCAATATCAGCAAACACGCCACCAGCAGGCTGCCTGCAATCTGCGTTGTGCGTGGCGCTTTTCGCGCCAGTTTTAAGGTAAGTGGCTGGCTCATCAGTCAGTGACCCTCCCTTTCAGCGCAAACAATCCCTGCGGACGTTTCTGAATAAACAGAATGATGGCCACCAGAATGACGATTTTGCCCAGCACGGCCCCCATCTGCGGCTCAAGAATTTTGTTGAAGATCCCAAGGCCAAACGCCGCCGCCACGCTCCCCGCCAGCTGTCCGACGCCACCGAGAACCACCACCAGGAAGGAGTCAATAATGTAACCCTGGCCCAGTTCCGGCCCGACATTGCCCAGTTGGGAGAGCGCCACGCCGCCTAAACCGGCGATGCCGGAGCCCAGACCAAACGCCAGCATATCGACACGTCCGGTCGGCACCCCGCAACAGGCCGCCATGCTGCGGTTTTGCGTTACCGCACGCACGTTCAGGCCGAGACGGGTTTTATTCAGGACCAGCCAGGTGAAGAACAGCACCATTAGCACAAAGCCCAATACCACAATGCGGTTCCACGGTAGCGTCAGGTTGGCAAACACCTGCACCCCGCCTGACAGCCAGGCCGGGTTTGCCACCTCCAGGTTTTGTGCGCCAAACGTCATGCGTACCAGCTGAATCAGCATCAGGCTGATACCCCAGGTGGCGAGTAATGTCTCCAGCGGACGACCGTAGAGATGGCGGATCACCGTGCGTTCAAGGAACATCCCGATGCCTGCGGTCAGGCAGAAGGCGACAGGCAGCGCGACGACCGGATACAGCGCCAGCCACTGAGGCGTGACGCTGGCCATGATCTGCTGAACCATCCACGTGGCGTACGCCCCAAGCATCAGCATCTCGCCGTGCGCCATGTTGATGACACCCAGCAGCCCATAGGTAATTGCCAGTCCCAGCGCCGCCAGCAGCAGGACCGAGCCCAGCGACAGCCCCATAAAAGCCTGCCCGAGGAGATCGCCCCACATCAGACGGTGCTGGATTTGGCTCAGGCTCTCCCCGGCGGCGGCACGTACGCGGGCATCCGGTTCGGTTTGCGTCTGGGTATATGGCATGAGTCGGGATGGCACGTCCGGGTCGTCAGATTGCCCGAGCCGTTCAATAGCCTGAAGACGCACGTCAGCCTGTGGGCTGGCGAGCTGGAGATTAGCCAGCGCCAGCAGCAGCGACTGGCGCGCCACATCGTCCGTTTCACTGCTTACCCGCGTTTGCAGGAGGCCGATCATTTCCGGCTGCGCATCCCGCTGTAACTGGCGCGCGGCGGCACGCCGCTGCGTGACGTTGTCACTGATAAGCTGATGCGTAGCGTTGGCCGTGGCGGCCAGCACCCGCAGACGGTTGGTCAGGCGTACGGCTTTGGTTTGCCCTTCTGCAGCAGGGGAATCTCCCAGCGCCACCATCTCGCCATTGCGTCGCGCAAAGGCATGTTTCTGGCTGTCGGCAAACAGATTTTCGTTTTGCAGCGCCTGCAGTAACGGCAGTCTTGCGGCATCCGGCGCGAGAGCCCAGCGGGTCAGCATATCCGCCTGCTGGCTGCGGCTGGCGGCAACAAATTGATCGGCATCCGATGCCTGCGCCATCCCTGGCAGCAGTCCGGTAAGCCATACAATAGCGATCATCATGCGCATGGCGTTCATGACTTTTCTCCCTGCAGTAATGGCTTAGTTGCTGGCGGTCTTCATCGGCTGATCGGGCTTTTTATCATTCCCGGCGATGAACGGGCTCCACGGCTGGGCGCGTACCGGCTCTTCCGTCTGCCAGACCACGTTAAACTGACCGTTACCTTCGATTTCACCGATCATGACCGGCTTATGCAGGTGATGGTTGGTGGCATCCATGGTGAGCGTAAAGCCGGAGGGTGCCTTAAAGGACTGTCCGGCCATGGCCGCGCGCACTTTATCCACGTCGGTGGTGCCTGCTTTCTCTACCGCCTGCGCCCACATGTGGATCCCAACATAGGTGGCTTCCATCGGGTCGTTGGTGACTACGGTATCGGCGTTAGGCAGCTTATGGGCTTTGGCATAGGCTTTATAGTCCGCCACGAAGGCCTGGTTGGTCGGGTTATCGACGGACTCGAAGTAGTTCCACGCGGCCAGGTTGCCGACCAGCGGTTTGGTGTCAATCCCGCGCAGCTCCTCTTCGCCAACGGAGAACGCCACCACCGGGACATCGGTTGCTTTCAGCCCCTGGTTAGCCAGTTCTTTGTAGAACGGGACGTTGGAGTCCCCGTTGATGGTGGAGACCACCGCGGTTTTACCGCCTGCGGAGAATTTCTTGATGTTGGCGACGATGGTCTGGTAGTCACTGTGTCCGAACGGGGTGTAGACCTCTTCGATATCTTTGTCTTCCACGCCTTTGGAGTGCAGGAAGGCGCGCAGGATCTTGTTGGTGGTTCGCGGGTAGACGTAATCCGTGCCCAACAGGAAGAAGCGTTTAGCGCTACCGCCGTCTTCGCTCATCAGGTACTCCACCGCCGGAATGGCCTGCTGGTTTGGCGCCGCACCGGTATAGAAGACGTTCGGCGACATCTCTTCGCCTTCGTATTGCACCGGATAGAACAGCAGACCGTTCAGTTCCTCAAACACCGGCAGTACGGATTTACGTGACACCGAGGTCCAGCAGCCAAACACCACGGCCACTTTATCCTGGCTCAGCAGCTGACGCGCTTTTTCAGCAAACAGCGGCCAGTTAGAGGCCGGGTCAACCACCACTGGCTCCAGTTTTTTACCCAGCACCCCGCCTTTGGCGTTGATCTCGTCAATCGTCATCAGGGCGACATCTTTCAGCGGCGTTTCTGAGATCGCCATCGTGCCGGAGAGCGAATGCATAATCCCCACTTTGATGGTATCGGCCGCCTGTGCGCCAAAACTCATCCCCATAGCAACGACTGACGCAGACAACGCGAAGGCTTTTAATAATGTACGACGGTGCATATTTTCACTCCTGAAAAAGAACGCTGTGCGAAGACGTCCGTTACGGCATGGACGCGGAAAAATGTCTCAGCGAAACAGGAGCAAAAAGGATGCCAGGATGAATAACGTGCTATTGCAGGATGTGTAACGCGGGATGTAAAGAGAACGACTCAGAATGGTACAGCGCTGCACTTTTATAATGCAGCGCTGTGACGACGGGATTACCAGACTTCGCTGGCGATCTGTGTGACCAGACGCACTTTGTCCCACTGCTGGGCTTCACTCAGGGTGTTGCCCTCTTCGGTGGAGGCAAAACCGCACTGCGGGCTGAGGCAGATCTGCTCTTTTGCCACGTATCTGGCCGCCTCCTCCAGGCGCGCCTTCACCCCTTCAGGGTTTTCCAGCTCGCCATTTTTGGTGGTGATCAGCCCAAGTACCACCTGCTGCTTGCCCGGGCGGACAAAGCGCAGCGGTGCGAAATCACCGCTACGGTCATTGTCGTACTCCAGGAAGAAGGCATCGACGTTCACCGTGCCGAACAGCACCTGGGCCACCGGCTCATAGCCGCCTTCGGAAATCCAGGTGGAGCGGAAGTTACCGCGACAGACATGCAGACCGATGGTCAAATCGTCTGGTTTTCCTTCCAGCGCCTTGTTCAGCACGCGGGCATAGGTACGCGCCAGCTCATCGGCATCTTCCCCGCGCTCGCGGATCTGACGACGCTGGTCATCTGAACAGAGGTAGGCCCAGACGGTATCATCCAGCTGCAGATAGCGACAGCCTGCATCATAAAATGCCCGGATGGCGTCGCGCCAGGTGGTGGCCAGATCGTCAAAATAGTCATTCAGATCCGGATAGACCGTCGCATCAATGTCTTTGCGACCGCCACGGAAGTGCAGCACGCTCGGGCTGGGAATGGTCATTTTTGGCTGCGCGTTGCCGCTGATGCTTTTCAGGTAGCGGAAATCTTCAAGCATCGGATGATCGCCAAAGCCCAGCTTGCCGGTGACGCGCACGCCGTGCGCTTTGGTCTGCACGCCGTTGAACTGAATGCCCTGCTGTGAATCGTAACGCTCAACCCCCTGCAGACCATCGAAGAAATCGAAGTGCCACCAGGCGCGACGGAACTCACCGTCTGTGACCACGTGCAGGCCGCAGGCGCACTGCTGTTCGACCACCTGGCGGATCGCGTCATCTTCCACCGCGCGAAGCTGCCCGGCATCAATCTCACCGCGGGCAAACTGCTGGCGAGCCAGTTTGATGGCATCCGGGCGTAAAAAACTGCCGACTACATCGGCGCGGTATGGGGCGTGCTGTCGCTGCATGGAAATCTCCTCTGTCTGCCGGCGATAATTGCCAACAGTGATAATTCATCTCTTGAAGTTTTAGACTTCTGGATGTCTAAATGTCCAAAAAAGATGACATACCTGCTGTATCCCGGCAAACGAGAAAATTTCACGACAGTTGAAATTTATTCATGTTCACAACGCGGCAGCGGTTTCGCTACTGGCGAACGCGTACTGTTCGTCCTCCCAGCCGGTGATGCCGCCAATCATGATTTTCACCGGCAGTCCGAGACGCGCCAGCTTCAGTGCGGCTCTGTCCGCGCCGTTACAGTGCGGCCCCGCGCAGTACACCACAAACAGCGTATCGGCCGGCCACTGCGCCATGCGCGCCTCAGTAATCTGGCTCCAGGGCATATGTATCGCGCCGGGCACATGACGACGGGCAAACTGCTCAGGTTTCCCGACAACATGCAGCAACACAAAGTCCTGCTCGTTATTCGTCAGCGCATGGTGCACATCGGCACAGTCTGTTTCGACGCTCAGGCGACGCAGAAAATGGGTAACGGCTTCCTGCGGCTCGGCAGCCGGAAATTCAGTAACATAACTCATGATCCTTCCTCATCTTTGGCGTTTGTGTTAACACTAGTCTATCCAGAAATTGATCACGTGAATGCGTCCGCTTATGCCAGAAAACAGCAAAAAGATGACAAACTTAAGACAGGTTTCCCGCCCGCTGGTGGTGGTACTGGCCTATGACGGTTTGTGTACCTTTGAATTTGGCGTGGCGGTGGAAATCTTCGGTTTGCCACGTCCCGAGCTGGGCGACGAATGGTATCGTTTTGCGGTGGCGGGCATTGATGACGGTGAGCTTCAGGCAACCGGTGGGATCCGCATCCTGACCGACGGGGGGCTTGATCTGCTGGAATCGGCAGACCTGATCGTTGTGCCGGGCTGGCGAGGGATGGATGCGCCTGTTCCCGCGGCGCTCTCCGAGGCCTTACGCCGGGCCAATGCGCGCGGTTGCCAGCTGCTTTCTATCTGTTCCGGGGTGTTTGTTCTGGCCGCGTCGGGTCTGCTGAACGGGCGTAAAGCCACCACCCACTGGCGCTATATTGAGGCGCTGAAAGCCCGTTATCCGGCGATCGGCGTGGTCGAGGATGTGTTGTATCAGGATGAAGGCGATATTCTGACCTCTGCAGGAAGCGCGGCAGGCATCGATCTCTGTTTGCACGTGGTGCGACGGGATTACGGTATGGAAACCGCCAACAGCGTCGCGCGCCGTCTGGTGATCCCTCCCCACCGGGATGGCTCCCAGCCGCAGCAGCTGAGTCGCCCGGTGGCACAGCTGCGGGAGAGCCAGCGTCTGGGACAGTTGTTCGACTTCCTGCACAACCACCTGAGCGTTTCTCACAGCGTGGATTCGCTGGCGCGTCGCGTCGGCATGAGCCAGCGCACCTTTCTGCGCCGCTTTCAGGCTGCCACAGGCACCACGCCTGCGCGCTGGCTGCTTAATGAACGACTGTTACGGGCGAAAGATTATCTTGAGAGCAGCCGTCTCAGCATCGACAGCATTGCTGAACAAACCGGATTTGGACAGGCAGCGACCCTGCGTCACCATTTCCGCCAGCAGTTCGCGCTTTCCCCTGCCCAGTACCGTAAACAGTTTGCCCGCCCACCACGCTGATGGCCGGTTCGCAGGCAAAAAAAAACCGCCATAATCTGGCGGTAAATGCTTGCATGGATAGATTTGTATTTTCATGTCTACGTCCCGACACTCCATGCCGGGCAGCGGATCAATAACAACCTAACATGCCTGAACTCAACAAAAGCTAAACAGAGCCATTAACCCGCTTTGGTATTAATTTGCAGGTAGCGCATCAGGCCCTGTTCCGCGCTCTGTTTTGCATCATCGTTAATCGCTTCCAGATAGAATGGACGCGAGACGCCATACGGTGCTTTATCTGCTGAGAAAACAGCAAACTGAAATGTTTTACTTTTCGACGGATTGGTACACCCTAATTCCCAACGCTCGTCATCAATTTGCTTGCTATTACACGCCACGCGTCCGTAGTCGCTGGTTAAATAAGAACCGACCCGAGCTTCCGCTGACTGAATATAATCCGGTTCGCCACTCCAGTTAACGTTCATACCTACAACAGCCCCAACGGCAACCACCAGAAGCGCTATTGACATGACTTTTTTCATTGAATCAGATCCATTCCTTTGTCAGAGAAATCTTATTATATAAGATTAATCCTTAAACCTCTGCCATATTTTGATACCAAATTTTAGGGTATGACAAAGATAATTCTTTTTTAGGAAAAATCTCACTACGCGCAAAATATATCCTGTTCGCGCAACATGACATATTCTTTGCGCTAATTTGAAAATGCCAATAATAACCCTACGAAACTACGTTCATGCTAGCGTGGCATTTTTATCGAAGGGGAAGTCCATGTTCAAAAAGGGGTTAACGCTTATGATGCTGTTCTGCGCCCTGTTTTCCGGCCAGCTGATGGCGGGACACAAAGGCCATGAATATTTGTGGGTTAAGAATGTCGATCATCAACTCCGGCACGAGGCAGACAGTGATGAATTACGCAGCGCAGCGGAGGAATCAGCGGAGGGTTTGCGCGAACATCACCTGTGGCAAAAATCGCGCAAACCGGGTACTCACTTTCGTTAATTAATTACCCTTACGTTTCGGCAGGGTTTTCATCAGTTCGTCGGGGCTCACGGAGGCAACAATACTGCCCGGTGGCGGCATTTTGAAAATATGGTTTTTCATTTTGCCAATAACGTGCATTTCACACGGACGACAATCAAATTTGAGGGTCAGCACCTCGTCGCCATTCACCAGCTGCATTGGCGTAGCTTTCCAGCTCTTAATATTGCCTTTCGCCTGTTTCGGGCAAAGATTAAAGGCAAAACGCAGACAATGTTTGGTGATCATCACCGGCACATCACCCTTCTCTTCGTGCGCCTCATAGGCAGCATCAATTAACTGCACGCCGTGGCGATGATAAAACTCGCGCGCTTTATGGTTATACACGTTCGCCAGGAACGATAAATGCGACTCGGGGTAAACGGGCGCTGGCACGGTTTCCGCCTTACGGCTGCCGCGCGGATAATTCGCCAGTCGCGCGTCATCCAGCATCTCTGCCGTTTCCCGGCGGAACTGGTTCAGCAGGCTATTTGGCACGAACAGCGCATCCGGCAGATTTACCGCAATGTTGCGCGCATAGTAAATGGTCTGTCCCAGCTTCGCCACGCCATCCTTCAGGCTGTTGAGGGCTTTTTCTGCATTGTTCGCCACCTCAAACAGACCGTCGAGGGTATGCGTGACGCTGATGCCGTCTTCACAGGTCATGGTCAGGATCAGCTGCTCTTCCCAGCCACCTAACTCGATATCCACCGCAATGCGACGCTCGCTGGAGGTTTTCAGCAGCGCCTGCTGCCAGTTGTGGTCAAGGTTACGGTTCAGCGCAGCGTTAGGACGTGCTTTATAGAGATCGGCAGGCATCTCGTTTGGCCAGACGCGATAGCGGTTTTCACCAGTCTTTTCCACCGTATTAGCACGGAAGCCCACGACTTCACGTTTGATCATCACGTTCAGACCATCCCCGTTCGCCAGCGGTTCGGTCACCGACACGTCGAGATAATCTTTGGCGACCTTCAGCACTTCACCCACCGGTAAACCGATAAACTTCGGTGAATCAAACGCGCCAATATCGCCTTTACGGGCATTGACGAAGTAGTCCGTGCTGCCGCGGTGGAAGGTTTTATCCGTCGACGGAATAAAGAAATGCTCGGTGCGACCGGCAGACGCGCGCGCCAGGTCACCGCGATCTTCAATAATGGCGTCCAGCATCTGACGATAATGGGCGGTAATGTTCTTCACGTAGCTCATGTCTTTGTAGCGCCCTTCAATCTTGAAGGAACGCACACCGGCATCAATCAGCGCGCCCAGGTTGGCGGTTTGATCGTTGTCCTTCATGGACAGCAGGTGTTTTTCGAACGCGACCACGCGGCCCTGATCGTCTTTCAGGGTATACGGCAGACGGCAGGCCTGAGAGCAGTCACCGCGGTTGGCGCTGCGGCCAGTCTGCGCGTGGGAGATATTGCACTGCCCGGAATACGCCACGCACAGCGCACCGTGGATAAAGAACTCAATGGTGGAATCCGTCGCCTGGTGAATATCGCGGATTTGATTCAGGTTCAGCTCGCGCGCCAGCACGATCTGGGAAAAGCCCGCATCGGAGAGAAACTTCGCCTTCTCCACGGTGCGAATATCGCACTGGGTACTGGCGTGCAGTTCAATTGGCGGAATATCCAGCTCCAGTACGCCCATGTCCTGAACAATCAGGGCATCCACGCCGGTCTGGTAGAGATCGGTGATCAGACGTTGCGCAGGCTCCAGTTCATCATCATGCAGAATGGTGTTCAGGGTCACGAACACTTTCGCCCCAAAACGGTGGGCGAACGGCACCAGCTCGGCAATATCGCTCAGGCTGTTGCTGGCGTTATGGCGGGCACCGAAGCCAGGACCGCCAATGTAGACGGCATCAGCCCCATGAAGGATCGCTTCACGGGCGATGGCGGCATCGCGGGCCGGGCTTAATAGTTCAAGATGATGGGATTGCAGGCGCATACTTCGTCGTTATCCGTTATGGTCAAAATGGCGGCTATTGTAGTCAGAAGTATGCATCAGCGAAACAGTTTTGCGAGCCTTTAGCGGGGATAATGAATCAGGGAGTGAAAATGCACCGGTCGGCTGCTGCTGTTGCGGTAGGCATGCGGTTTATCCCCGGCAAAACGCACGCCCTGATCGGGGTAAAGGGTTCGCCATTCGCCGTCAATTTTCATCTCCAGTTCACCGCTTATCACCACCACGTGTTCAATCACCCCCGCCTCATGCGGCGTGGATTCACTCAGTGCGCCGGGCGCCAGGATGATGGAGAAATGATCGAACTTCAGCGTCTCATCCCACGGGAACAGCGGTTTCACCACCATCGCCTGCTGCTGCGGGTCGAACACCGCCTGCCGGTCTGCCTCCGGCGTGATAAACGCCGAGAACGGGACGTTTAGCCCCGTGGCAATTTTCCACAGCGTCGACACCGTTGGGCTGGATTCATTACGCTCGATCTGTCCCAGCATGGCTTTTGACACCCCCGTCTCTTCTGCCAGCTTTGACAGGCTCCAGCCGCGCGCCTGGCGCTGCGTCTTGAGTGTTGTAGCAAGATGTTGTGTGATTTCCATGTTTCCTCCCGAGGGGGTAAGCATATCACTTGTACGCTATAACGCACAGTGCTACCTTATTGCGGACGTTATAACGCACAACGGAGATATTATGCGCCAGTCAGCCCCTCTTTTTCCCGCCATTCTTGCCGGATTTGTTGCCGTCCTGGTCGGTTATGCCAGCTCGGCCGCCATCATCTGGCAGGCTGCTGCCGCGGCAGGTGCCAGCGCACAGCAGATCGCCGGCTGGATGACCGCACTGGGGTTCGGCATGGGGATCAGTACGCTCGCCCTGTCATGGTGGTATAAAGCTCCGGTGCTCACCGCCTGGTCAACCCCCGGCGCGGCGCTACTGGCTACCAGTCTGCACGGGATAACGCTTGCAGAAACCATCGGCATTTTCATTTTCGCCAATGGGCTGATCTTACTGTGCGGCCTGACCGGCCTCTTCGCACGCCTGATGAAACTCATTCCCCATTCGCTTGCCGCCGCGATGCTGGCAGGCGTATTGCTGCGCTTTGGCCTGCAGACGTTCAGTCACCTCGACGGCCATTTTCTGCTGTGCGGCAGCATGATTGCGGCATGGCTGGTCGCCAAAGCGCTGGCGCCACGCTACGCCATTGTGGCGACTCTGATAACAGGGAGCGTGGTGGCCTGGGCGGGCGGTGACGTTGTCACAAATCGACTCACCCTTTCCCTCGTCATGCCACAGTTTATTGCACCGGCGTTTAGCCTCACCAGCCTGGTCAGTATCGGCTTGCCCTTTTTCCTCGTGACCATGGCGTCGCAAAATGCACCCGGTGTCGCCACGATGAAAGCATCGGGCTATCCGCTGGCGGTATCTCCGCTGATGATCGCGACCGGCGGGCTGGCGCTGCTGCTTTCGCCCTTCGGCGTCTACTCCATCTGCATTGCAGCCATTACCGCAGCCATTTGCCAGAGCCCGGATGCGCATCCGGATGCCAGTAAACGCTGGCTGGCAGCGATGGCGGCAGGCGGTTTTTACCTGCTGGCGGGCGTATTCGGTGGATCCCTCACCGGGCTGATGGCGGCCCTGCCGCCGAGCTGGATCCAGACGCTGGCAGGCCTGGCGCTGCTGGGCACCATCAGCGGGAGTTTGTATCAGGCATTGCATAACGAAACGGAGCGTGACGCGGCGATTGTCACGTTTCTGATGACCGCCAGCGGCGTGGCGCTGCTCGGGATTGGCTCTGCATTCTGGGGGCTGGTGCTGGGAGGCGTGTGCTTCGCCGTTTTATCACGTCTTCGCCGCGCGTAGCTGTGAAGGCGTCATCCCCATCACGCTGCGAAAGCGGTTGCTGAAGTGGCTGGCGGAGTTGAATCCACAGGCGAGTGCAATATCCGTCAGCGGCGTCGCCGTATGCTGCACCAGCGTTTTGGCTTTCTCCATGCGGCGCTGCATCACGTACTGGTGCGGTGCCAGCCCCGTCGACTGGCGGAACATGCGGGCAAAATGGTACTCACTGAGCGCGGCCTGCGCCGCCAGTTCAGCCAGCGTGAGCGGTTGAGCAAGGTTCTCTTCGATAAAGGCCAGCACGTTGCGCAGTACAAACGGCGATAGCCCGCCGGTGACCACCGGCAGCTTCCACTGCACATTCGAATAGTTCTGCAGCAGATGGGTCAGCAGCAGCGTCGAGGCCGTGCTGAGCGTCAGCTGGTTGGCTTTTTGCTGCCAGTCACAGCCGAGCAAAAACTGACGATAGAGCGCAGTGATTTTTGCATCGCTGCCAAAGATTTTTTCATCCAGCGTCAACGACAGCGGGCGTTTGTCCCAGATTTTTTCACCCACATCGCGCAGATGGTCATCGGTGCAGTAGAGGTGGACAAACGACAGGTCATCGCGAATATCCCACGTCGATTCACTCTCTTTCGGCATCAGACAAAAACGATCCGGCCCGCCGCCGTTTTTCCAGCCGCCCGGCGTTTTTTGATAGCTCTCATAACCGTCCGCCACGTACAGGCTCAGGGTGTGATGATTGCTTTTTACGGTGATCGTGTCGCGCTTGTTGTACCACGCCGCCAGCTGGATACCGGAATTGAGCGCAACGGTTTCCCGCAGCACGGCGTTCTGTTGGCGTAGCGTTTCAAAGGTATCGTAAGCGTGTGACATAACCGTTAGCGCGTCTGTGAATCAGAATGTCAGTCTAAGAATTGTTGCTTCACGTTGCCAGACCCCGGAACAGAAAAAAGCGCAAGATTTTGCAAGTCCGTCGCAGGACGGTGAAAGCCTGTCAACGCCCTCGTCGCCATACTGTGGGTTTCCGTGGTTTGAGAAGAGAGACAACATGAACGCATTGTTATACGGACTGGTGGTGGTTATCTGGGGAACCACCTGGATTGCAATTTTCCTGCAGCAGGGTCCTGTGGCGGCCCCGGTGTCCATTTTCTGGCGTTTTGCGCTGGCCAGCGCCACGATGATGGTGGTGCTAATGGCGCTTGGTCGCCTGCGTAAACTGGCGCTGCGGGATCATCTGTTCTGCGTGCTGCAAGGATGCTGCGTGTTTTGCTTCAACTTCTGGTGCTTTTACACGGCAGCGGCGCATATTAACACTGGCCTGGAGTCGGTGATATTTTCCATGGCGGTGCTCTATAACGCCATCAACAGTTTTATTTTCTTCGGACAGCGTCCACCCGCGCGTTTCTGGACAGCGGCCGCCCTGGGTCTGGTGGGGATCATCACCCTCTTCTGGGACGATCTGCTGGCCAGCGGCTGGAGCGTATCGCTGCTGACGGGCATTGGCCTTTCCGCACTCGGCACCTACGGCTTCTCGCTGGGCAACATAATCAGCATGCGGCATCAGCGCAGAGGGCTAGAGACGATGACCACCAACGCGTGGGCGATGCTCTACGGCACGCTGGTGATGGGCTGCATCGCGCTGTTCAGAGGCGACAGCTTCGCGCCGCAATGGACGATGAGCTACATGGGGGCGCTGGTCTATCTGGCCCTGTTTGGTTCGGTGATTGCCTTTGGTGCCTACTTCAACCTGGTCGGACGCATTGGTCCGGGCAAAGCGGCCTACAGTACCCTGCTCTTCCCGCTGGTGGCGCTGTCCATCTCCACCGTGTATGAAGGCTACGTCTGGCACATTAACGGCATTATCGGGTTACTGCTGATTCTGGGCGGGAATATGGTGATGTTTACCAGACCGGAAACCTGGTTCAGACGCCTGCGTACGGCATAAAAAAACGGCCTGCGCTTGCAGGCCGTATATGATTATTTCGCTGTTTTATGCACATCAAACATGGTGGCGTCCGTCGCCATGTCATCAACAACCTGCTTCAGCGTCGCGAAGGTCATTGGTGAATTTTCGTTGTTCAGCTCTTTACCTTCACCTTTACGAACAACCTTGATTACCGGTTTGTTCGTCGCCGCATCAATCAACTCACCCTCGAAATAGAGATGGGTATCCATGGTGCGATGGCCGGTTGCCATCTGCGTACCTGCCACCACCAGCGCAACAGGCACCACTTCATAGAACTGCAGACCTTCTTTCTGCGAGCTCACCCCAGTGATCGCCCCGCGGAAAATCAGGCTGTGTTTGCCCGGCGTCGTCACAATTGGCTTGCGTTGGCCAATCGCGGTTTTCATTTTGTTATTGGTGTAATTTAACAGCTCATCAAGCGTACGTTGACCAATCTGGGTGGTCGGTTTAGGTGCCGGATAATAGGTAATCGGCGTCCAGATGATACTGTCGTAATTTGCTTCGTTATAAGAAGGATCGACCCAACGCAGGGTTGGTTTACCCGTTGCGGATGTCGTTTGCTGCAAGCCTGAGTAATCTTTCAAAAAGCCGGAGTATTGTTCAGGCGCGGCGACCTTGGATGAACACCCCGCCAGCGCCAACAGACCAGAAAGCACTGCAACTTTAAAAAAAGTGTGAGTACGCATGATGATTTTCCATGTTATCTGCAAGTATGCATTTGAAGTTATAGCAAAAGTCAGGCGGGTTTGTTGTGACAAAAAATGATGCCGGGAGCACAATTTGCGAAAAGTCTGCCCGCCATGCGACGGGCAGTGAAAAATCATGGTTTTATATCAACCTGCCAGAAGATATGTTTGCCAAACGGGTCGATTTCGTATCCCGTGACTTCCTTACGAACCGGTTCAAAAATCGTGGAATGGGCGATCATCACCGCGGGCATCTGATCGTGCATCATCTGCTGAGCCTGCTTATACAGCGCCACGCGTTTGTCATGATCGGTTATCGATTTTGCCTCGGCGATGATGTCATCAAACGGCTTGTAGCACCATTTGGCCGAGTTTGAACCGCCGTTCGCCGAGGTGCAGGTAAAGAGCGGACCAAAGAAATTGTCCGGATCGCCGGTCGCCGTAGTCCAGCCCATCAACGCGGCCTGATGCTCGCCGCCCTTCACCCGCTTCAGGTACTCGCCCCATTCGTAGGTGACGATTTTGGTCTGCACACCCACCTTCGCCCAGTCCGCCTGAATCATCTCCGCCATGCGTTTCGCATTCGGGTTATAGGGGCGCTGCACCGGCATCGCCCATAAATCGATGCTGATACCGTTGGCAAAACCGGCCTCTTTTAACAGCGCTTTGGCTTTTTCGGGATCGTATTCGTAATCCTTCAGCTCGCTGTCGGCCCCCCATACCCCCGGCGGCAGCAGGTTCTTCGCCGCCGTGCCAGTGCCGTGGAACACGGCGTCAATAATGGCTGGTTTGTTGATGGCCATCGCCAGGGCCTGGCGCACTTTCACATTATCCAGCGGAGGCTTCAGGGTATTGAACGCCAGGAAACCGTTATTCAGCCCCGCCTTGCTCATGAGATTGATATCCTTGTTCGCCTTCATTCGCGGCAGATCGGCCGGGTTCGGGAACGGCATCACCTGACATTCGTTTTTCTCGATTTTGGCAAAACGGACCGACGCATCCGGCGTAATGGTAAACACCAGCCGATCCAGCTTCGATTTCCCCTGCCAGTAGTCCGGGAAGGCGGTGAACAGGATGCGGGAGTCTTTCTGATATTGCGCCAGCTTAAAGGGGCCGGTGCCGATGGGCTCCATGTCCACCTTCTCCGGCGTGCCCGCCTTGAGCATCGCGTCGGCATATTCCGCCGAAAGAATGGAGGCAAAATACCACGCCAGATCGGCGACAAATGGCGCTTCCGGGTGCGCCAGGGTAAATCGCACGGTATGCTCATCCACTTTATCAATCGCGGTGATTAAACTGCCAAACTCCAGACTTTCAAAGTTGGAATAGCTGCCGTTAGAGACGTTATGGTAAGGGTGATTCGCATCCTTCTGGCGCATAAACGAGAAAATCACATCATCGGCATTAAAGTCGCGCGTTGGCGTAAAGGACTTATTGCTCTGGAATTTCACCCCTTTGCGCAGATGGAAGGTATAGACCTTGCCGTCTTCGCTCACCTCCCAGCGCTCCGCGAGGCTCGGCACCAGCTCCGTGGTGCCGGGTTTGAAATCGACCAGCCGGTTATAGACCGGCACCGCGCTGGCGTCCACGCTGGTACCCGAGGTATATAACTGAGGATTAAAATTTTCCGGAGACCCTTCGGAGCAATACACCAGCGTTTTCGCGGCTACGGTGGAACTGACCGTGAGCGCGGCGAGTGCCAGGGTTAACGTTGTGAGTTTGCTTTTCATCATTTATTCCTGTCTTTTAATTCGACGGCTAATTAATTCTTTTGCCATTTCATAAATAACATTAAAGTGAGGGAGCAAACACCCGAAAAATAAATAAGGAAGAAAACACTATGGGCTCGCCGCTTTCCAGACAATTAACGCAACGCTTTTTCCGTTATCTCGCCATCACCAGCCAGAGCGATGCAAAAGTCAGCACTCTCCCTTCCACTCCGGGCCAGCATGAGATGGCGCGGGAACTGGCGAAAGAGCTGACACAGCTGGGCTTAGACGACATTGTCATCGACGAATTTGCCACGGTCACCGCGGTAAAAAAAGGCAATGTGCCCGGCGCGCCGCGGATTGGATTTATTACCCATATTGATACCGTTGACGTGGGTTTATCACCGGATATTCATCCACAAATATTAACCTTCACTGGTGAAGACCTCTGTCTGAATAAAGAGAAAGAGATCTGGCTTCGCGTCAACGAGCACCCGGAAATTCTGGCCTATCCCGGCGAAGAGATTATTTTCAGCGATGGAACCAGCGTATTAGGCGCAGATAATAAAGCCGCCGTGACTGTGGTGATGACCCTGCTGGAAAACCTGACGTCGGCGCATCAGCATGGGGATATCGTGGTTGCGTTTGTGCCGGATGAGGAGATTGGCCTGAGGGGGGCAAAAGCGCTGGATCTGAAGCGCTTCGACGTTGATTTTGCCTGGACGATTGACTGCTGCGAGCTGGGTGAAATTGTCTATGAAAACTTTAACGCGGCGGCGGCAGAAATCCGTTTTACCGGCGTCACCGCGCACCCCATGTCTGCCAAAGGCGTGCTGGTGAACCCGCTGCTGATGGCGACGGATTTCATTAACCATTTTGACCGACAGCAAACCCCGGAGTGCACCGAGGGGCGTGAGGGCTATATCTGGTTTAACGGCATTCAGGCCGGGCAAAACGAGGCCGTACTGAGAGCAAATATCCGCGACTTCGATCAGGCAAGCTTTGCCGCCCGTAAGCAGCAGATTGCCGACGTCGCGGCGCTGATTGCCGCCCGACACCCCACCGCAAAGGTGGAGTACCAGATTGAGGATACCTACAGCAATATCAGCAATGCGATTGGGGAAGATCGCCGGGCCATTGACCTGATGTTTGCGGCAATGGAATCCCTTGGGATTACCCCCAAACCCACCCCGATGCGCGGCGGAACAGACGGCGCGGCGCTTTCAGCCAAAGGGTTGTTAACCCCGAACTTCTTCACCGGCGCGCACAATTTCCACTCACGGTTTGAGTTTCTGCCGCTGTCGTCGTTCGAGGCCTCTTACCACACTGCTCTACAGCTCTGTCTGCTGGCCGCCCGTTAAACGGGTTTACGCGCCAGCAGGGTCGCGAAGCGCAATTTGATGCGGTTGCCGTTCTCGTCGGTGCGATGCAGTTCGCCGGGATCTTCGTTGTACTTAAGCAGATCCCAGCCTTCGTAATAGTGGCTCAGTTCGCCGGTTTTGAATGCAAACGGGAAGCCGACGGTACAAGGATAATCCGCAGTATCCATGGCGGCCACAATCAGGTTGTAACCGCCCGGTTTCGTGCAGCGCTGCATATTGGCGATCAAACCAGGGATGGTTTTCGCTTCAAGGAACATCAGCACCACGGTGGAGAGAATGAAATCGTATTGCCCGTCAAAGCTCAGGCTGTTCAGGTCTTTGATCGCCGTCTGTAGGTTTGCTATCCCTTCCGCCGCTTTAATGCGTTCGATGTTATCGATGCTCATGGGGTTTTTATCCCACGCCGTCACATCGTAACCGTTAGCGGCCAGGTAGAGGCTGTTGCGGCCATTGCCGCAGCCGAGATCGAGCGTTTTACCGGGCTTAACGATCTCTGCGCTGTACAGCACCTCTGAATGGGTACGGGTGAGTCCATATTTCTCGGTGAAGTAGTTTTCGTCGACAGCCATTATTGTTCCTCAGATTGCATAAGCCGTGCTTTCTCAGTGCGCACCAGAAGTTTGCCCTGTATCAGCAGGATGAATGTACGAACCAACAGCATCCCAATGATGAAGTTAGTGAAGATAAAGAGCGGCACAGCAATGGCGTGGAAAAAGCCTGACGCGCTGCTGTGCCCCAGATGCAGACCGGTGGTTGCCAGAGCCGACACGCCAAACGAGAAGCTCCAGAACGATGCGTTAAACGGCTGAGACATGTACCACGGCAACAGACGCAACATAAACAGCAGTTGCAACAGGCCATAACCGAACAGCATTTTGGCAAAGGTATCGGCTTCCCCGCCGTTGACGCTAATCCAGGCGCTACAGGCCACCAGCGCCGGGGCCAGTTGAATACCCAGCGACGTACGCAGTGCGGTGGGCAGTTCACCCGCGCTGCGAAGGCGCTGGAGAATAACCGGTTCCAGGCTGAGCCAGGAAAAGACGCCTGCGCCGAGGAAGACTAACCCTGCATCGTTAAACCCCAGCGCACCACACGCCATCGCGCTGATAAAATTGTTTGCCACCGTAGGCAGATATAATCCCGGCGTTGTCGCCTCCTGAGGATGGTTACCGCGCCATAGCCCGGCGCTTTGCCAGGCGGAATAGGCAAGCTGCACCACCACGCCCACGGCAAACAACACCAGCGAAACCGGGCGGTACCAGGGGACAAACCCAATGGCAACCAGCATCGTGGTGGCCGGAAAAAGGCTGACAAAGCTGCTCATCACCGGGTGTCGCATTTCCGCCAGCACGCTACGCGGGAAACGCACCGCGCGCGTAATAAACGCCACCGTCAGTAAAAACCAACATACCACCGCAAGGGCAACCAACCCCTCACCCGGCCAGCGCGTAACCGGCCAGAGGGTGCTGGCGTATCGCCAGGCGAACCCCATGCCGATAATGCCAAGGACCATGCCAAAATAACCTGCTGGCAGGTTAAGTACCTGCCGGGTTTCGTCATTTTTATTCATTAATTTCAAATTTTAAAATGCATTTGAAATGCCATTTTAAGGTGTTTCCGCCTCGGATGCCAGCACAACGCAAAGCTGAAAGTTTGCTACGTTTAGTGAAGACGCTCACCAGGGATAACACGATGAAAAAGTATCGGCTCAGCGATGAAACCCGGCTCTGGCACTGGAAAAACGGCGAAACGCCCCACTCGGCTACGTTAAAGCAGATTATCGCCACGACAGATTTTAATGACGTAGCCGCCGGGACGAAAGGCGGCTGGATTGAAGATGAACGCGCCTTGTCTCAGGAGGGGAACTGCTAGATCTACGACGAAAACAGCGTGGTCTTCGCCGGTGCAACCGTCTCCGGTAATGCCCGTCTGACCCTGCCGTGCGTCGTCAGCGACCATGCCTATATTAGCGGCAACAGCTGGCTGGACGGGGCAAACGTGAGCCATGGGGCGCGAATAAGTGACAACGTCACCATTCAGAACTCCACCGTACGGGGGGAATGCCATATTTTTGGTGATGCCCGGGTGCTGCATAACAGCATGATTATCGCCGCCAAAGGCTTAACCCCAGACCAGGAGCAGATCCTTAAAATCTACGACAACGCGACCGTCAGCCAGTCGCGCGTGGTGCATCAGGCGCAAATCTACGGCGAGGCCATCGTCAATTATGCGTTTATCGAGCACCGTGCCGAGGTGTTCGACAAGGCCATTCTTGAAGGGAACGATATCAATAACGTCTGGGTATGCGACTGCGCAAAAGTGTACGGCAACGCGCGCCTGATTGCCGGATTCGACGACGATGCCATTCCTACCGTGCGCTACAGCTCTCAGGTGGCTGAGAATGCGGTGGTGGAAGGCAACTGCGTGATTAAGCACCACGTGCTGATTGGCGGTCAGGCGTGGCTACGCGGGGGGCCGATCATGATTGATGATAAGGTCGTGATTCAGGGACGGGCGCGGATAAGCGGCGACGTACTGATTGAGCACCACGTTGAAATCACCGACGATGCCGTCATTGAGGCTTTCGACGGCGACAGCATTCATCTGCGCGGCGAAAAAGTAGTTAACGGCGAGAGTCGAATCACCCGCACGCCCCTGCTGGGCGCGCTATAGGGGGAAAACTCTGCCGTAAAGGTTCACATCGTCATAACGCCCATTGAGGTATTCCGCTTCCCGAAGACACCCTTCCAGGGTAAAGCCGTTGCGACGCGCAACGTTGTTGCTGTTCTGATTCGCCACCCGGCACTTGATCACAAAACGGCGGATCTCGCCCCGCTCAACGTAGTAGCGCATAAATGCCTGCAAGGCGCAGGAGAGGATCCCCTTCCCCTGATGCGCTTCATCGAGCCAGTAGCCGATGTAGCCCGTTTTATTAACCGGCTCAATGGAATTGAACGACAGCACGCCCACCAGTTCGTCCGCCTGAAAAATAAGAAACATTTTCGCGTAGCCGCGCTGATGTAGCATCTGGTTGCTTTGCACGTTACGTCGGGTGTCTTCTTCCGTTCCCACGTGCTGCGCCCAGTCAAACGCGGTTTGCAGAAAGGTGCGGTTTTTGACAACGAGGTAGTGCAGATCGGCGGTGTAGCGCTCTTCGACGGCGCGAAGTTCGATAGCGTCTGATACCGGGATAATTTCGAATTTTGCTGCGGTCATTGCCCCTCACCCTAACCCTCTCCCGAAGGGAGAGGGAATCGATCGTTAACGCATGACCCGGTCGTCAACGTAATTACGTTTGTCCGGAGCTGGCGGGAAATACTGATACAGCCAGGTTTCACTGATGGCATCGCCCTGACAGCGCAGGAACAGGCGCATATCCACCGGCTCCGTCGAATCGGACGTTGGGTACCAGTCAAACAGAATGCGGTATCCGTCAAACGGCTCAACGTAGAGGATTTCCACCTGCTTCGCTTCACCGCTGGAGAGCGTGATCACCGGCTCAATCCCCTTCGGCGCGGCCGCTTTCAGATCGCCGCCGACAAAGTCGATGGCGAAGCGGCGGGCCCATACTTTCGGGTAGTGTTCACCTGGCGCCCAGCCTTCCGGGAAGCCGCCCATACCGGTACGCGTCGCGAAGACGTTGGCCAGCGGGGAACGTACCGGCGGCATGGCGCTCCAGTACAGGCGATATTTGAAGTCCAGCTCATCGCCCGCTTTGACCGCTTTTTCCGGCTGCCAGAAGCAAACCACGTTATCCAGCGTTTCACCCGTGGTTGGGATCTCCATCAGGCCAACCGCACCTTTACCCCAGTCGTTACGCGGCTCCACCCACAGGCTTGGGCGTTTGTTATACCAGCCCATCACGTCCTGATAGTGGGAGAAATCCCGGTCAAGCTGCAGCAAACCAAACCCTTTCGGGTTTTTATCGATAAAGGCATTGAACTGCAATTTCTGCGGGTTGTTCAGCGGACGGCAGATCCACTCGCCGTTACCGCGCCACATGGCCAGACGGTCGGAGTCATGGATCTGCGGATGAATGGTGTCGCACATACGGCGCTCGTTATTGCCGCAACTGAACATACTGGTCATCGGCGCGATACCAAGCTGTTTGATGTCTTTACGCGCATAGAGATGGTTTTCTACTTCCATGATCACCTGGCTCTTCTCGCAGTGGATCACGAACTTATAGGCACCGGTAATGCTTGGGCTGTCCAGCAGCGTATAGACGGTAAAGGTGGTGTCGCCCGGTTTGACGGTTTCAAACCAGAAGGCCGTAAAATCAGGAAACTCTTCCGGCGTGTCGGTAAAGGTGTCCACCGCCAGACCACGCGCCGACAGGCCGTACTGGTAAGTGTCATCCACCGCACGGAAATAGCTCGCGCCGAGGAAAGAGACAATATCGCGACGCGCCAGCTCAGGTGCTTTGAAGGCGCGGAAACCAGCAAAACCGAGGTCGCTCTGCCCTTCCAGTTGTTTGGTATCTACCCCGGTATCCCCGTAGCTGAAGAGCTCCGGGCGGAAGTGGATCTCACGCGCCTGGGAGGTCGACTGGTCCAGGGAGAACATCCGCACGCGGCGGCGGAAGCCCATCCCCATGTGGAAGAACTGCACGTCAAGCTGACGGCCTTCAATGTTATTCCACAGGGACTGTTTTTCATCGTACCGGATGGCGTTATAGGCCTGCGGCGTCATGGTTGCCAGCGTTTCCGGCAGCGGACGCGGCGCGCCACCCCACGGGGTTTTCGCCAGGTCATGGGCCATGGATTGCAGTACGGAGAAGTCAAAACGACGGCTCTGGCCATCGGCGATGTCAGAGTCAGCGGCATAGGCCGCTCTGGAGAACAGTGAAGCAAGGCCAGAAGTGCCGCTCAGGGCTGCCATTGCCAGCGAACCTTGTAAAAAACGTCTGCGATTCATGCCTGGAAAAACGTCCTTATGGTCGTGTGAATGTGTTTCGCGCTCGGCGAAATGACGGCAAGAAAGAACGCACAGCCTAAACAAAAACGGTTAAGAATCCAATTGTTGGCCGGTGATTATATGAGCAAAGTGAGAAATATTTTCTGTCGACCAGAACGGCCCGAAAGTGGTGTAAAGAAAGCCTGGAAAGTGTGAAGAAAAATGCCCCGGTGCGACATCGACAACCGGGGCGAAATGAGGTGGTTATTTTACGCTGACATCGATACCCGGGAAGTACTTATCAGCGAGTTTTGCGATCGTGCCGTCGGCACGAACTTTATCAATCGCGGCATCAAGCTGCTTTTTGGTGGCCTCATCCCCTTTGCGCAGCCCAAAGCCGATCCCGCTGCCGAGGATGGTGTCGTCAGACACCGGTTTGCCGATAAAGCCAAACCCTTTCCCCTGCGGCTTGCTCAGGAACCCTGCCTGCCCGGCCGCGGACATCACCAGCGAGGCGTCGATGCGGCCATTCAGCAAATCGCCCCACGCCATATTCTGATCTTTATACGACACTACCGTGACACCCTGCTTTTCCCAGTGCTCTTTGGCATAGGTTTCCTGAATGGAACCCTGCAACACGCCAATGGTTTTGCCCTTCAGCCCTTCAGGTGTCGCCTCTACTGCGGTTCCGGCCTTGCCGACTAACTGCGAGGGGATGCGGTAGATAGGTTGGGTAAAATCGATACTTTTGCGCCGCTGTTCGGTGATGTTCATCGCCGAGTTGATGGCATCAAATTTCTTCGCCACCAGTCCCGGAATCAACGCATCAAAGGATGTTTCCACCCAGCTGCATTTCAGCGCTGCGGCTTTGCAAATGGCATTCCCCAATTCAACGTCAAACCCTTCCAGCTCGCCGGAGGCATTGCGGCTCTCAAACGGTGGGTATTCCGCTTCCAGTCCGTACCGCAGTTCGGTGGCCGCGAATGACGAAAACGTACACAGCAGTCCCATGCCGACAACTAATGCGCGTAATTTCATCTCAAACTCCTTAGCGTGGTTTAACCCGACACAGGGCCTGGGCACCTGCCCGTAACGTCGCCTCATCTTTGGCAAAAGAGAGACGAATCAATTTATTGTCCGTACCATCCGTATAGAAAGCGGATAGTGGAATGGTCGCGACACCGCACTCAACGATCAGCCGTTTCACCATCTCACTGTCGGGCTCGTCGCTGAATGGGCTGTAATCCGCCAGCAGGAAGAACGATCCCGCGCTCGGCAGCAGTTTAAACGGCGACTCAGCCAGCAGAGTTTGCAGCAGATCGCGCTTGCGCTGATAAAACGTCGCCAGCGACAGCCAGGTTTGCGGATCGGTCATATGTTTGGCAAACGCATGCTGCATTGGCGTATCGGCAGAAAACATCAAAAATTGATGCACTTTACAAATCTCTTCCATCAGTGCCGCCGGCGCAACACAGTACCCCACGCGCCATCCGGTAACGTGATAGGTTTTTCCGAAGGAAGAGATAATGACGCTACGCTCCGACAGCTGCGGATGTGTAGCCATACCGTGGTGCGGTTCACCGTCAAAAACGACGTGCTCGTACACTTCGTCAGACAAAATAATGATATCGGTATTGCGCGTCACGGCCACCAGCTGCTGCAGGTCATTCGCGGAGAACACCTGCCCGCTTGGATTATGTGGCGTGTTGATGATGATCATACGCGTTTTGGGGGTGATGGCCGCGCGGACCTCATCCCAGTTCACGGCAAAATCCGGCACCGTGAGTTTGATGGCGACCGGGGTGGCGCCCTGCAGGCGAACAATCGGCGCGTAGCTATCAAATGACGGTTCGAAGTAGATCACCTCATCGCCCGGATGCACCAGCCCGCTGATGGCGGAATAGAGCCCCTGGCTGGCACTGGCGGTAACCAGCACCTCGCGCCCCGGGTCATACGTGGTACCGTAAAGGGTGGCAATTTTCTCCGCGATACGCTCTTTTAAAGGCTGCAGGCCGGTCATCGCGGCATACTGGTTATGCCCTGCCTCCATGGCGCGGGTTACGCCCGCAATCAGTTTCGGGTCGCAGGAAAAATTCGGTGCGCCCTGAGAAAGATTGATGGCGTTGTGCTGAGCAGAAAGCTGGCCGATTACGGTAAAAATGGTGGTACCCACATCCGGTAATTTGGAACGGGTTTGTACCGCGGTCTTCAGGGTCATCATTTATCCTTCTCATGGGGATTGCATAACTATTCAAACAACAACGCCGTTGCCGGGACAATCGAATTGTTGTCATAATAGCCATGAGAAAAATGCATAGCTGAGGTGTTTTTATGTCGCGCCGTTCGCTCCCGCTCAATGCCATCGACGCATTCCTGGTGACCGCGCGTCACCTGAATCTCACCCATGCCGCCAGAGAGCTTTGTCTGACTCAGGGGGCCGTGAGCCGTAAAATCGCCGCTCTGGAAGCGTGGTTTGGCTTTCCGCTGTTTGAGCGCCACGCGCGCGGATTACGCCTCTCTTCCCAGGGTAGCGCCCTGCTGCCGGAGCTACAATCCGCTTTCGAACAGATGCTGAACGTGGCCGATCGGGCCCGCACCCAGCATACGGTGATCCGGCTGAAAGCGCCCACCTGCGCCATGCGCTGGCTGGTGCCGCGCCTGCTGGAGGTGGAGCGCGAGCAGCCCGATCTGCAAATCGCGTTGACCACCACCACCGATCATAACGTCAACTTTAAAACCGAATCCTACGATGCCGCCATCGTGTTTGGCACGCACATGAGCGCGGGCGATCTGCTGTTCGAAGAGGCGTTAACTCCGGTGCTCAGCCCGTTGCGGGCGGGAGCCGGACTGGGATCATTGACCTTTCTTCACCCGACACGGGATAAAACCGACTGGTCACTGTGGCTGGCGAAACAGGATGAGCCGGGCGTTGTTATGCACAAAAATCAACACTTCGACACGATGGATCTCGCCATTACGGCGGCTATTCAGGGGCTGGGCGTCGCCATCGCTGATGAAACGCTGGTGGAAGAGGACATCCGCGCAGGAAGGCTGGTGCGGCCTTTTGCGACCAGCATCAAAACCGGTGCGAGCTACCGGCTGGTGCTGCGCGAAGCGCCAGGCACGGAAAACGGCCTGGCCGCGTTTCGTGCCTGTTTGCTTAATCGAGGTTAACGTGGTGCTTCATCACCCGTTTAAAGAGGCTCATGCGGGCGCGCATAAAGCGGTATTCAAGCTTAAAACCTGCATGCTTATTCACACCAATGCGTAACAGGACGTCACGCCCTTTACGGCAGGCTGGCCAGTGCGTCGGCCCAGGCAGGCTGTCACGATGCCCGGCATCGCGGGCAAAACTCACCCAGTAGTCGGCCACGTGGGCGGCGAACTGTAAATCACGCGCGTTCACATACTGCCGTGAAGGTTCCACTTCTCCGAGCGTATCAAACACATACGGCACCTCGTTGCCGTGCCAGGCACCGTTGATATAGGTGGCGTGCTCCGCTTCGGCCACATAGTCAAACCAGTAGCGCCAGCACGGCGCGCCGACGCGCTGCTGGGCCTGCATCACCACATAGCCCATTGTGGTGAACGCCATATCCCGGCACACCTGCCTTCCCAGCTCTTCATCGCCTTTCACGCCTGGATAGAGCAGCTTGATCAGCCCCAGACCAAAGCGCCGCTCCCGGCGGAGCTTCTGAATTTGTCCGGCGAGATCGATGCCAAACACCGCCATTACGCTCGCCTCGTCGCTGTTGGAGCCAATCATGATGGGGACAGGCTGCTGACGGGCGGCAAAGAAGACGTCCAGCATCGGCTCCGGCAGCACACAATCTCCGGCGACAGGCACCGGGGCGATATTCAGCGGTGCCGTCAACGGCCAGAACGACTCAGGTGGAATAGCGCGCAGCTGCTCCGCTGTCGCGTTCTCCAGCCCAAAATGCGCGGCCAGCGCTTCCCCTTTTCGCAGGGCCTGCTCGCGCGGGGTATCCGGCAAGGTATAGCCACTTTGCACAATCGCTTTATGAAATAACCCTTTCGCCAGCGGCGAGGCCAGCAGCGACAACACGCTGCGTGCGCCAGCTGATTCACCAAACAGCGTGACGTTTTCGGGATTGCCGCCAAAGGCGGCGATATTGTCCCGCACCCACTCGAGGGCGGCGATCTGATCCAGCAGGGCAAAATTGTGCACCACGCGATCTTCTTCCCCCTCCAGCGCAGGATGGGCGAAAAAGCCGAGATGACCAAGACGGTAATTGAGGGTGACCACCACCACGCCGCGTTCCGCCAGCGCCCTGCCGTTATAGGGCGGTAACCCACCCGCGCCGAGCGTGAACCCACCACCGTGCAGCCAGACCATCACCGGCAGCGGCTCAACGCGGTCAACGGGCGACCACACGTTAAGGTAAAGACAATCCTCTGAAAACTGTCCGGGATCCCCGCCACCCAGCTCCTGACAATATTCGCTGCTTTGCCAGCTTGAGGCGGAAAACGCCGTTGCCGGGCGAACCCCATCCCAGCGTTCGGGCGGTCGCGGCGAGCGCCAGCGCCAGTTGCCAATGGGCGGTGCGGCGTAGGGAATGCCGTACCATGCCTGAACAGTATTATCCATAAAACCAGCCAGTGCGCCGTTGCGCGTTTCAACCACAGGGGCGGAGGAATATTGCATAACTACCTTCTTTTTCCATCACACCCCTGAAGAGTAACGATTTCAGAGCAAACCGCAACGCTGTTTGCTGCGGGTTTCCGCCTCCTCGTACAGTGCGAACTCGTCATAGACCGGGCAGCCCAGCGCCGCTTCGAAGGCATCCCGGCTGGCGTTACCGTGGCTGCGCGCCTGGGTTTCATTCCCGAGATTGGACTGGAAAATCCCTGCGGCGCTGACCGGCAGGAAATCTTCATAGGTGATCGGCTGGGCAACCACCCACCCGCGTTCAATTAACGGCTGCGGATCGTCGCCCGGACGAAACGCATGACGATGCGCTTCACCCGCTGGCGTCAGGCGATAGCGGAAATACGCCAGCTCCTGTCGGCGCATCATCAGCTCGCTGTCCGGGAAGGCGCTGAACACTTCACGCAGATGAAGCTGATGGGTCAGGTTGTCTTTACCGGTGCCGGACTCGGCGAGCAAACTGTCATAAAGCTCGCGACCTTTCGGCGTCAACGCCACCCCGCGCTGCTCAATTTCACCAAAGCGCGCGGTATGGGTGCCTTTATGTTCCCCGGCAAACAGCACCGGCTCTTCCAGCGCCTTGAAGCTGGTCTGACGCAATAACACCGGCACCTCGCGGCGCGGCGGCCCTTCAATCAGAATTTTGGGTTCAATGCCGTACTTCGGCATCAGCTCCTGCACCCGGTCAATATCCAGCGTGCGTGGCGTAAGGTGGTTGATGTGGCATCCCGGGAAACAGACCACATCCGCAATCAGGCGATGCTCATTATGCAGCGCCAGATAGGTCTCCTGATCGACCGTCGCATGACGGTGCCAGCGGAA
Source organism: Enterobacter sp. SECR19-1250 (assembly GCF_013391025.1). Classification (NCBI taxonomy): domain Bacteria; kingdom Pseudomonadati; phylum Pseudomonadota; class Gammaproteobacteria; order Enterobacterales; family Enterobacteriaceae; genus Enterobacter; species Enterobacter sp. SECR19-1250. Next base: position 74,179 of record NZ_JACASJ010000004.1, read on the forward strand.
GGTTTCTAACGCTTCCTGAACAAACTCCCGCGCCTGCGCCTCGGTGAACGCCCCTTCTTTTTCATGCAGTTCGATGAGCGCCAGGCAGCGCGGCGTAAAGATGTTGCGGTGAGAGAGGATCTCCGCCGCCCGCTCGCGCAGGGCAACGTTCTCAATCAACTCAAGGCGCAGCAGTGAGGTAAAGATACGAAACGGGTTACGGCACAGCGCCGCATCATCCACCGGGCGAAATGCCGTCGAGTGAACCGGAACGCCCGCCTGAGAGAGATCATAGTAGCTGACCGGGTACATGCCCATGATGGCAAACATACGACGTAAGGTAGAAAGCTCTTTTGCGGTGCCAACGCGGATAGCCCCGTGACGCTCCACATTCAGGCGCGCCAGCTCATCTGCATTCGCCAGTTGTTCATGTAAGAGTGGATTGTTTTCCAGAACCGCCAGGTTTACGTCCGCGACCAGCTCAAGCAAGGTGCCGTACTGCGGAACTTCCTGCTGGTACATCGCCGACATAGCCTGCGAAAAATGTTCCCGAATATCATCAGCCGTGATGGTGTTCGCCATGGTGTCATGCCTCCAGTGAATATTACCTGGAGTGTAGAGAAACCCGTTCCTTCCGGGGGGAAGAATTTACGATTTGTGATCTTACGACGACAGTGGTCAAACCGTGTGCTGCCCGAACCTGTCGCGGCCGTACCAGGCCCCCTTCCTTTCCCCCCGGCCCGTCGTCCAGGAGTTTCCTTATAATTAATGATTATTCTGTTTTCTAGCTATAAAGGAGTAATTTTGGAGGCCATCCCGGCTAAAAATTGAACGAAATTGTGGCGCTACAATTTTTATCCTCACCTTTCAGGTTTTTAGCGGCAACTTAGGATTAATCCGAGCATTTTTTTACAAGTCCTTCCCACTCATCCATATTTTTTCGCCAAACGAAGCGTAAACCCACCAATATTTTTTAAATAACGCAACCGTGAATGGCGAAACGCATTTGACGCATGCCGCACAGCGTCTAAAGTTATTACTCGAACGACGAGTGATACGGAATATTTCTGTATCGTACTGACATAACCAATATATGACTATGAGGTTTAATATGGCAGAGCATCGTGGTGGTTCCGGTAATTTCGCTGAAGACCGTGAAAAAGCATCAGAAGCTGGACGTAAAGGCGGCCAGCACAGCGGCGGTAATTTCAAAAACGATCCGCAACGCGCATCTGAAGCAGGTAAGAAAGGGGGTCAGAATAGTCACGGCGGAGGCCGTAAATCTGATAACTCCTGATTTTATTAAGCTGTCTCAGTAATACCAGAGAGCATGCTGCGGGCCGAAAGGCTCGCAGTTCCCTTAACGTTTTAACCGGAGCAAAATATATGAATATGAAAAGTATCGAGGATGTTTTTATTCATCTACTGTCCGATACCTACAGCGCGGAAAAACAGCTCACCCGAGCCCTGAGCAAACTTGCCCGTGCCGCCTCCAGTGAAAAGCTCAGCGCGGCTTTCACCGCCCACCTTGAGGAGACGCAGGGTCAGATTGAGCGTATCGATCAGATTATCGAACAGGAAGACGGTATTAAGCTTAAGCGAATGAAATGTGTGGCAATGGAAGGCTTAATTGAAGAGGCCAATGAGGTCATCGAAAGCACAGAAAAAAATGAAGTCCGTGATGCAGCATTAATTGCCGCTGCGCAAAAAGTGGAACATTACGAAATTGCCAGTTACGGTACCCTTGCCACATTAGCAGAACAACTTGGCTATAAAAAAGCCGTTAAACTTCTTGCCGAAACACTGGAAGAAGAAAAAGAAACCGATCTTAAACTCACCGACCTGGCCGTAGGAAATATTAACCAAAAAGCGCAAAAATGACGCTATAACACAGGTTAAATATAATGAGCATCAGTCCCAGGACAATTAAACGGTGCCATTTAACGGCAGCTATAATATGGTTCATTCTTGCTATCCCTTCCGTAATATGGTGGAAGAATAGCGTACTATGGGTCATTATCATCAGTATTTACGCCAATATTGTCGGCCATTTATCTGGCTACAGTGCCGCACGTGCCGATCAGGCTGCTGAAAGTGAGACCAAATAAGCGAACCTATAATGAGGAACGAAATATGAATCACGTAGAACACTACCATGACTGGCTACGCGATGCCCATGCAATGGAAAAGCAAGCCGAATCAATGCTGGAATCGATGGCCAGCCGTATTGAAAATTATCCTGATGTTCGCGCCCGTATTGAGCAGCACCTTAATGAGACAAAACGGCAAATCACATTGCTGGAGGAAATCCTCGATCGTAATGATATTTCTCGTTCGGTTTTAAAAGACTCAATGAGCAAAATGGCTGCGCTCGGCCAGTCCATCGGCGGCATGTTCCCGTCCGATGAGATTGTTAAAGGCTCCATCAGCGGCTATGTTTTCGAACAGTTCGAAATTGCCTGCTACACCTCCCTGCTGGCTGCGGCCAAAAAAGCGGGCGACACCGCCTCTGTACCCGCCATTGAAACCATTCTCGCCGAAGAGCGCGAGATGGCCGACTGGCTAATTCGTCATATTCCGCAAACGACGGAACAGTTCCTGCTGCGTTCTGATGCATCAGGTGTCGAAGCGAAAAAATAAACCACAGGAGAGTGTATGTTTCGACACGTCAAACAGCTGCAATACACGGTTCGCGTTGCTGAACCGAATCCCGGCCTCGCCAATCTTCTGCTGGAACAATTTGGCGGGCCGCAGGGTGAACTGGCGGCCGCCTGCCGCTACTTCACCCAGGGCCTGAGTGATGACGATCCTGGCCGTAAAGATATGCTGATGGATATCGCGACCGAAGAGTTGAGCCATCTCGAAATCATCGGGACGCTGGTCGGCATGCTGAATAAAGGGGCCAAAGGCGCGCTGGCGGAAGGGGTAGAGAACGAAGCCGAGCTGTACCGGTCCATGACCGAAAACGGCAACGACAGCCATATCACCTCCCTGCTCTACGGCGGCGGTACCCCGCTCACTAACTCTGCGGGTGTGCCCTGGACGGCGGCCTATGTTGATACCATTGGTGAACCCACGGCAGATCTGCGCTCGAACGTGGCCGCAGAGGCGCGGGCAAAAATCATCTATGAGCGTCTGATCAACGTGACAGACGATCCCGGGGTGAAAGATGCACTGGCGTTTCTGATGACGCGAGAGGCGGCGCACCAGCTCTCCTTCGAGAAGGCGCTTCAGTCTATTCGCAATAATTTCCCGCCGGGGAAATTGCCGCCAATCGAGGAATTCACCAACAAGTACTACAATATGTCTGAAGGTGGCGAGGTCCGCGGAAGCTGGAACAGCGATAAGCATTTCGACTACGTTGAGGCCCCCCAACCTGCGGTTGACGGTGGAGACGGGAGTGCAAGCGTGACGCTCTCGACCGAACAGGCTACGCTCGTCAAGGCGATGTCTGCTCGCACAAAATCCGATCCGAACGCCGACCCGTTAACAGGTGCCGAGCTAGGCGCCGGTAAGAAAAAACCGTAACCGGTTTTGCCAGGCAGCTCCCGCTGCCTGGTAATTCTCGTGCCCCATCGTTCCAGAGGTACGGACCATGTTCGAACTCGACGCGTTTCATCTGGCGAGAATTCAGTTCGCTTTTACCGTCTCGTTTCATATTCTCTTCCCGGCGATCACCATCGGGCTTGCCAGCTATCTGGTGGTGCTCGAAGGTATGTGGCTGCGTACCAAAAACGACGTCTGGCGCTCCCTGTACCATTTCTGGCTCAAAATATTTGCCGTCAACTTTGGTATGGGCGTTGTGTCCGGGCTGGTCATGGCCTATCAGTTCGGCACCAACTGGAGCGGGTTCTCTCAGTTTGCAGGCAGCATTACCGGGCCATTGCTGACCTACGAGGTATTAACCGCTTTCTTCCTGGAGGCCGGTTTTCTCGGCGTAATGCTGTTCGGCTGGAACAAGGTTGGACCGGGACTGCACTTCTTCGCAACCTGCATGGTGGCGCTGGGTACGCTAATGTCCACCTTCTGGATCCTCGCCTCTAACAGCTGGATGCACACCCCGCAGGGCTTCACCATTGAGAACGGTCAGGTGATCCCTGAAGACTGGCTGGCCGTCATCTTCAACCCCTCTTTCCCGTACCGGCTGATCCATATGTCCATTGCCGCGTTCCTGTGCAGCGCCCTGTTTGTGGGCGCGTCGGGGGCCTGGCACCTGCTGCGCGGCAACGACACGCCCGCCATTCGCAAAATGTTCTCGATGGCCATGTGGATGGCCCTGCTGGTCGCCCCCATTCAGGCCGTAGTCGGGGATATGCATGGCCTGAACACGCTTGAACATCAGCCTGCCAAAATCGCCGCCATCGAGGGGCATTGGGAAAATCCGCCAGGGGAAGCCACCCCGCTGCTGCTGTTTGGTCTGCCGGATATGGAAGAGGAGCGCACCAAATACGGGCTTGAGATCCCGGCTCTCGGCAGCCTGATCCTGACCCACAGTCTGGATAAACAGGTCCCCGCGCTGAAAGATTTCCCGAAAGAAGATCGCCCGAACTCCACCATCGTCTTCTGGTCGTTCCGCATCATGGTTGGCATGGGGCTGTTGATGATCGCCCTCGGCGTCCTGAGCCTGTGGCTACGCTATCGCCACCGGCTGTATCACTCGCGCCCGTTCCACTGGTTTGCCCTCTGTATGGGGCCAGCCGGTCTGCTGGCGCTGCTCGCTGGCTGGGTGACCACCGAAGTGGGTCGCCAGCCGTGGGTGGTCTACGGTTATCTGCGCACCATCGACGCGGTCTCTCTGCATAGCACGCTGCAGATGAGCATCAGCCTGCTGGCCTTCATCGTCGTTTATTGCTCGGTGTTTGGCGTGGGCTATGTCTACCTTGTGCGTCTGATTAAGAAAGGACCACAGCCGGTGGACACGCTAACCTCGAACACCTCGGGCACTCCCGCCCGTCCGCTGTCTGCCGCTGAGTCTGTTCCGGAAGAGGAGAGAATCTGATGGGCGTCGATATCTCGGTTATCTGGTTTGCCATCATCGTCTTCGCCACCCTGATGTACATCATCATGGATGGCTTTGATTTGGGGATCGGTCTGCTGTTTAACTTCGTGGGCGATGCTAAAGAGCGCGACGTGATGGTGAACAGCGTGGCCCCCGTCTGGGACGGCAACGAAACCTGGCTGGTGCTGGGCGGCGCAGGGCTGTTTGGCGCCTTTCCGCTGGCCTATGCGGTGATCATCGATGCGCTCACCATTCCGCTTACCGCCATGCTGATCGGTCTTATCTTTCGCGGTGTCGCCTTTGAGTTCCGCTTCAAAGCGACGCCCTCTCACCGCCAGTTCTGGGACTACGCCTTTGCGGGAGGCTCGCTACTCGCCACCTTCAGCCAGGGCGTGGTGGTCGGCGCGGTGATCAACGGTTTTGAAGTAGAAGGCCGACGCTACGTGGGGTCTGCCCTCGACTGGCTGACCCCCTTCAACCTGTTCTGCGGTATCGGGCTGGTGGTGGCCTACACGCTGCTGGGCACCACGTGGCTTATCATGAAAAGCGAAGGTGCACTGCAAAACCGCATGCGCGAGTTGACCCGCCACGTGCTGCTGGCGCTGATTGTCGTCATCGCGGTGGTGAGCATCTGGACGCCACTCGGCTGGCAGTACGTGGCCGTGCGCTGGTTTACCCTGCCTAACTTCTTCTGGTTCCTGCCGGTGCCTCTGCTGGTAGGCGTATTTAGCCTGTGGATCTGGCGCTTGACCCGCAACCCGGCCAGCCACGCGCGTCCGTTCCTGTTGACGCTTGGGCTTATCTTCCTCGGTTTTAGCGGACTGGGCATCAGCCTGTGGCCGAACATTATTCCGCCGCGCATTAGCCTGTGGGATGCCGCGGCCCCGCCCGCCAGCCAGCTCTTTATGCTGGTGGGGACGTTACTGATTATTCCGGTGATCCTGGTGTACACCGCCTGGAGTTACTACGTCTTTCGGGGAAAAGTGTCTGATACAGAAGGTTACCACTGAGGTGCAGGATGGCAGGATGGCATACACGGGCCATTATTTATCAAATTGATACGGCACTGTTTTACGATTTAAACGGCGATGGCTGCGGAGACATCGCCGGAATAACGGCCAAATTGCGTTATATACGCCGCATGGGGGCGACAGTAATCTGGATCACTCCGTTTTACCTTACCCCTTTTCTGGACGAAGGGTATGACGTCAGCGACCACCTGCAGGTCGATCCCCGGTTCGGCAAACTGGCGGATATTATCGCTTTTATTGAGCAGGCACGTGAGCTGGGGATGCAGGTCATTATCGAGCTGTTGATCCAGCATACGTCGGACGCCCACCCCTGGTTTCAGAAGGCCCGGCGCAACCCGAAATCCCCCTTTCGCGACTATTATCTGTGGTCAGATAATGACGATGACGATACGCCTCCGATGTTCCCCGGCGTGGAAAAGAGCATCTGGACATGGGATGACGAGGCAGGTCAATACTACCGGCATATGTTTTATCGCCACGAGCCTGATCTCAACCTCACCTCACCTGCGGTAATTAAAGAGATAGAGAACATTATTTTCTTCTGGCTCAAGCTCGGCGTATCGGGATTCCGTCTGGACGCCGCGTCGCATCTCACCACCCAGGCCGGAAGCGGTGACGAGAAAAAGGGGCTGTGGATCCTGGAGCACTTGCGCCGCCTGATTACCCAACATAACCCGCAGGCGATCCTGCTCGGTGAAGTTGACGTAGAGGTGGAAGCCTACAAGGATTATTTCGGCAATAACGACCGCCTGCATCTGGTGCTTAACTTCTGGCTTAATAAATATTTCTACGTGAGCCTGGCCAGGAAAAGCGCCCGCCCGCTGCGCAATGCGGTGAAGAAAATGATCGTCCCGCCGGACTCCTGCTGCTTTGCCAACTGGCTGCGTAACCACGACGAGCTGGATCTGGAGGGGATCGGTAAAAAGGATAAACAGTTCGTCCTCGACACGTTCGCCCCGGATGAAGAGATGAACGTGTACCAGCGTGGGATCCGCCGTCGCCTGGCGCCGATGCTGAATGGCGACCAGAAGCGGCTGGCGCTCTGCCACGCCGTTCTGTTCTCCCTGCCCGGGGTGCCCGTTATGCGCTACGGGGATGAAATCGGCATGGGTGATGATCTGGATTTAGAAGAGCGTTACGCCGTGCGTACGCCCATGCAGTGGGCGCCCTCTCAGGGCGGTGGCTTCTCTGATGCAGACCCGCAGAGCTTTATCGCGCCCATCATTGACCATGGGCCCTATCGTTATCAGAAAATTAACGTGGCGGATTCGCTGTTGCACCGCAACTCGCTGCTGCACCGGATTATAGATATCGCCAACACGCGGTCTGAATTCCCGGAGATTGCCGTGGCGCCGTTTCATCTTATCGCCATCGATAATGATGCAGTGCTGGGAATTTACTACGAGGCTGAAGATCGCAGCATTCTTACCTTTGTTAATTTCAGCGATAAACCGGTGACCTTCACCGCCAGAGGGATCCGCCACGCCACATGGACCGCCTGTCTGGCAGACAAACGCTACGAGGATGCGCTGGTCTGCGGCAAAACCGTTGAGCTGGATATAGGCGGCTACGGCTATCGCTGGTTCTGGACAAACCGTAGCGCGCTGCGCTGACTACTTTTTGCGGCCGCGCATCAGGCGTGTGAGCACAATCCCTGCGACGGCCAGGGAGCCCAGCAGCACTTTCCCGGGCGCGCCAGAGGAGACGGCGTTGGCGCGCGTTTTCGCCTCAGCAGAGAAATGGCCGTGGATTTTGTGCAGGTCGTTGACCGGCTGGTCGAGATAATCCCGCCGGTCTTCTGCGTTCAGGGTGTCGGTCATCTGCCCTTCCCAGGCCTTTTTCACCATCAGACGGTCAAGAAAGCCGGGGAAGAGGAACTGGCCGACAATCGACTGGATGGTACTGCTGCCCACCCACAGCTCGCGCACCGGTTTTTGCGCCACCCTGAAAATGGCACTCGCGGCCACTTCCGGCTCAAACACCGGCGGAACTGGGCGCATCGCCCAGGCAAACTTATTCCGTGCCCATTCAAACTGCGGCGTATTCAGCCCCGGCATCTGGACCATGGCGAGCTGAATCCGGCTGTTCTCATGCATCAGCTCGGTACGCACCGCATCGGTAAAGCCCCGGATCGCGGCTTTGGCGCCGCAGTAGGCGGACTGCAGAGGAATGGAGCGGTAGGCCAGCGCGGAGCCAACCTGAATAATCACGCCCCGATCGCGCGGCACCATCAGTTCCAGCGCGGCACGGGTACCGTTCACGTAGCCAAGGTAGGTGACTTCTGTGACGCGGCGAAATTCATCCGGCGTCATGGTCCGAAACGGCGCCAGCACCGCCCCCATGGCATTATTGACCCACACATCAATCGCCCCAAGGCGATACTCAATTTCGTTGGCGGCATCCACCACCGCCTGACTGTCGGCCACATCCGCCTGCACGGCCAACGCATTGACGCCAAAACGGCGTAGCTCTTCCTGGGTCGAGTGCAGGCTTGTCTCCTCGCGCGCAATAATGCCCACATCGTAGCCCGCTTTTGCAAAGTGCAGCGCCGTGGCTTTCCCCACGCCAGCCGTCCCGCCAGTAATGACCATCACTGCCATAAAACCTCCGCGTTATTTCAGCCCGATAATTTCGTCACTAATTCAGCCAGCGAGTAATGCACCGCTTTTTCCACCACGTCCTGACAGTCGCCGGAAAAGAGCACCCTGCTCGTTTCCGTCTTTCCGCCAATATTCCAGGCGAAGCACACGGTCCCCGCCGCCGTGCCGTCATCTCCCCCTTCCGGCCCGGCATAGCCGCTGATGGCGATACTGACATCGGCCTGGGCTATGTCGCGGATGCTGGCCGCCATCTCGGTGACGGTCTGTTCACTGACGGCGGTAAACCGCGCGAGGGTTTCCGGGCTTACGCCCAGGATCCTCTCCTTCGCGCTATCGCTGAAGACGACCAGCCCCACATCATAAAAATCGGCAGTGTTCTCTTCCGCGCAGAGCGCCACCGAAAGCTTCCCGCCGGTGCAGGATTCTGCGGTTGTTAAGCGAAGCCCTGCATCGATTAACCTGCTCGCCAGTTTTTTGGTCAGTTCAGCCACGGTAAGGGTGTTGTCGTGGTATAGATTGCTCATCATCAGGCCTCTCATTTTTTCTCAGGAATAATGGAAATATGGCCATTGCGTTCCAGAATGGCATATTTAATTTCACTTAACTTTGTAATACCATTATTCTGCCGGGCTGAAACCAGAATATCATCACATGAAACATCGACCTTTTTGAGTTTATCTGCTAAGGGCACGCCGTTCTCAACCAGAATTACCGGCGTGCCATCCAGGATATTCTCCACCGGCGAAAAATACTTTTTCATCAGTCCAAAAATAATATCCACAACCACCAGCGTGGTGATGGTTATCATTGCGCCCGTGACCGAAAAATCCTCCCCCAGCAGGGCCTGCTGGGTTGCTTCGCTGATAATTAACAGGAGAATAAGGTCAAAGCTGGTCATCTGCAGCAACGCACGTCGTCCGGCCACTTTGAAGACCACCACCAGAAACAGGTAAATCGCCAACGCCCTAAAAACCATATCCATGGCAGCCTCCTAAGGGTAAATAAATTGCCAGAAAGGAATATCCGGCAGGTTGTTTACACGAATGACGTTGTGCCATTTACCGCCTCTGGTCGGGGTAATGAACAGCCAGACCGAAAAATGTGGCGATTTATCAAGATGATTATAGACAAAATAGAGCGTGTTCCCGCGGCTGTACATGCTGTCTGGCTGCGGCCAGACGCTGCCCGGCTCGTAGGCGTCGCTGCTCTCGCTGGTCATGCTCACAGTGTATTTGCCCTCGTTGTTGACCGGAAAGGTCAGCTGAAGTCGCGACTCCGTTTGCCGACGCGCAAAGCGCTCATAGTTGAGGGTCAGGTTTTTTGCAGAATTGGTTTTCTCCGTGTCACTCACTATCCCACTTGAAAACAGACCGGCAATCGCTGCGATGATAATACTCAGTAACACAATAAATCCGACCTGGCGAAATGCATATTCAAACCTTAGCAAGCGATAACTCTCATTTATCCCGGGTAACTTTTCATTTTTATCATTCATGGCAGCCATCACCGTTTCGCTTATTTATCAAACGTTCTGTTTTGTATGGCGAATGTTTTTAAGACTTATCACATTTGCCACATAAAGGAATAGCAACAATACTTAATAAGTCAAGACACCTTAAATGAAGGATATCAGATGAAATTATCACTTATTTCCGCTTTTTTAATATTTATGGTGCCAACCGCATGGGCTGATAATAACGGCGGGTTACAAAAGGGTGAAGCGCCGCCCCCTCCGCATGCGCTGGATAGCGGTTATCGCGGCACCGATGATGCCCGTATTATGACCATCGACCAGGCGAAACAAATGCATGATGGCGCGACCATTTCACTGCGCGGCAACCTTATTGACGGTAGCGGCGATAAGTATGTATTTCAGGATAAATCCGGAAAAATCGACGTTATTATCCCAAAAGCAGTTTTTGACGGCAGAACAGTCAAACCAGACCAGATGATCAGCATTAACGGTTCGCTTGATAAAAAGTCATCGCCTTCCGTTGTACGTGTCGATCATCTGCAGAAATAACTCAGCGAAGCGTTAACGCTGTATTTTCATCCTAACTCACCTATTGGCTTAAGGAGTCAGCTATGAGTGATACTCAACAACGTACGAACGCTTATCCGCAACCCCCTTTCCCGGAACAGCCGCAGACGCCACCAGGACTGGCTTCTGAGATGCAACCTGTTCCCGATCACGGGGAAACGAGCTATAAAGGCCACGGCCGTCTGGCGGGCAAAAAAGCGCTGATTACCGGCGGTGACTCCGGTATCGGCCGTGCGGTGGCCATTGCCTACGCCCGTGAAGGCGCCGATGTCGCCATTAACTATCTGCCTGAAGAAGAGAAAGACGCCGCAGAGGTTATCGACCTGATCAAGGCCGAAGGGCGCAACGCCGTCGCGCTGCCGGGGGATGTCCGGGATGAAACCTTCTGCCAGAATCTGGTGGAAGAAGCGGTGGCTAAACTTGGCGGGCTGGACATTCTGGTGAACAATGCCGGTCGCCAGCAGTATCGGGAATCGCTGGAAGAACTCACTACCGAAGATTTCGATGCCACGTTTAAAACCAACGTTTATGCCCCGTTCTGGATCACCAAAGCGGCGCTTCGCCATCTGAAAGCCCCTGCGGCAATTATTAACACCTCCTCGGTACAGGCGGTAAAACCCAGCCCTGTCCTGCTCGACTATGCCCAGACCAAAGCCTGTCTGGCGGTGTTTACCAAATCCCTTGCCAAACAACTGGGGCCGAAGGGCATTCGCGTTAATGCCGTGGCTCCCGGGCCTTACTGGACCGTGCTGCAATCCAGCGGCGGCCAGCCGATGGAAAAAGTGAAGCAGTTTGGGGGTGACACACCGCTGGGCCGTCCGGGCCAGCCGGTGGAGATTGCACCTTTATACGTCACGCTGGCGTCAGATGAGTGTTCCTTTACGACCGGCCAGGTATGGTGTTCCGACGGCGGTGATGGCGTGATTTAACGTTTCCCTGCCCGAATGTGCAATAAATGAACAAGGACGTTCAGCCCCCCGCCAAAAACATGTTGTAACTCAAACAGATCAAATGTTAAAAATATTTTGCTATCAAGTTATCAAAATTAAACAACTTAGCTTGTCACCCGCATCGCTCTGTTTTTAACATCGCCTATGGAAAAAAATGGTCTGTTCAGTCAGCGCATACGCTTGCGCCATTTGCATACATTTGTGGCCGTCGCTCAACAGGGAACGCTGGGGCGTGCGGCTGAAACCCTTAACCTAAGCCAGCCTGCTCTCTCAAAAACGCTTAACGAGCTGGAACAACTGACCGGTGCCCGTCTGTTCGATCGCGGCCGTCTGGGCGCACAACTGACCCTGGTCGGCGAGCAGTTTCTGCCCCATGCAGTCAAAGTGCTTGATGCGCTCAATACCGCCGGACAGGCGCTGAACCGTAAAGAAGAGCAGACGCACGAGATTGTCCGTGTGGGTGCCCTGCCCACGGCGGCGCTGGGCATTCTGCCGCCGGTGATCGGTCAGTTTCACAAACAGCAAAAACATACGACCCTGCAGGTCGCCACCATGAATAACACCATGCTGCTTGCGGGGCTGAAATCCGGCGAGCTGGATCTGGGTATCGGACGGATGTCAGATCCTGAACTGATGGTGGGTCTGAATTATGAACTGCTGTTCCTGGAATCCCTGAAGCTGGTGGTACGCCCCAACCATCCTCTGTTGCAGGATACGGTAACCCTAAGCCGGGTGATGGAGTGGCCGGTGGTCGTGTCACCAAAAGGTACGGTTCCACGGCAAAATGCCGAAACGTTACTGCAGATGCAGGGCTGTACGCTGCCGACAGGCTGTATTGAAACCCTGTCCGCTTCCCTGTCACGCCAGCTTACCGTGGATTATGACTACGTCTGGTTCGTCCCCTCCGGCGCGGTCAAAGATGATTTACGCCAGGGCACGCTCACCGCACTGCCGGTGACCTCGCCCGGCGCCGGCGAACCGATTGGCATTCTAACCCGCGTTGATACGCCGCTCTCCTCAGGTGCACAGACGCTGCTGAGCGCGATACGTAAATCGATGCCTGCCTGATTCCTTTCCCCTTGCCCTGACCCTCTCCCCCCGGGGCGAGGGTCATTCCTGCGTTCTAATCATTTAATGCGAAATCATTTATTAACAATTGCGCAAAACAATTTAACAGTTTTATCATAGCGACGAATTCACCAAACGGTTCGTAAATGTTTTATCAACCCCGAATTCAAGCGTATTAATCATTATTCCCACTGCATTTATTACCCACCTGGTACACTTCCGGCACGTTGTCGTGCTGAGCAGCGGGGGATCTTAAGGAGAAAGAGATGGCATTTGGCAGCGCGCCACGTGGGATACCCCGTATCCTGCAGTGGCTCCTTGCCGGACTGATGGCGATCGTCGGTCTGGCCGTTGGCGGGTTGGGTTTTAAACTCGTCACCGTAGGCGGAAGTGGATACTTCCTGATCATGGGCGTGGTAATGGTGATTGCCGCGATCCTGATTTTCATCAACCGCAGCAGCGGGATTGTGTTGTATGGCATCGCGTTTATCGCGTCGCTGTTCTGGGCGGTAAGCGATGCCGGCTGGGATTTCTGGCCGCTCTTCTCACGCCTCTTCACCTTTGCGGTTCTGGCATTCCTGTGTGCCCTCGTCTGGCCGTTCCTGCGTGCGGCAAACCGTGCGACGCCGGTGAAAAAAGGCCCGGCTTTTAGCGTGGCGGCGCTGCTCGCCGTAGCAATGCTGGTCAGCCTGGGCTGGATGTTCAAACCTCAAAGGCTGGTGGCGGCGAATGAGCCGGTGCCGGTGAAACCGGTCGCGGCTGGCGAACAGCAGAAGAACTGGGAACACTGGGGTAACACCACCCACGGGGATCGTTTTGCGGCCCTTGACCAGATTAACAAGCAGAACGTTAACGAGCTGAAAGTCGCGTGGGTTGCCCATACCGGGGATATCCCCCAGAGCAACGGCTCCGGTGCGGAAGACCAGAACACGCCGCTGCAGATTGGCGACACGCTCTACGTCTGTACGCCGTACAGCAAAGTGCTGGCGCTGGATGTAGATTCCGGGAAAGAGAAGTGGCGTTACGACGCCAAAGCCACGGCCCCGAACTGGCAGCGCTGCCGTGGGCTGGGCTATTTTGAAGATTCACAAAAAGTGACAACGTCACAGACAGATGTGCAGCCCGCCGCCTGCCCGCGCCGTCTGTTCCTGCCCACCACCGATGCCCGCCTGATTGCCATCAACGCCGATAACGGTAAAGCCTGCGAAGACTTTGGTGACAAAGGTACCGTGGATCTGAGCGTGGGTATGGGTGAGATTAAACCGGGCTACTATCAGCAAACCTCCACGCCGCTGGTGGCAGGAAACGTGGTGGTAGTCGGCGGACGCGTGGCGGATAACTTCTCCACCGGCGAACCGCCGGGCGTGGTACGCGCCTATGACGTTCATACCGGTAAACTGGCCTGGGCGTGGGATCCGGGTAATCCGAACCTGACCGGCCTGCCGCCGGAAGGCCAGACCTACACGCGCGGTACACCGAACGTCTGGTCTGCAATGTCCTATGACGCAAAACTGAACCTGATTTACCTGCCAACCGGTAACGCCACGCCAGATTTCTGGGCCGGAGAACGCACCGCGCTGGATGATAAATACAGCTCCTCCATCGTTGCCGTTGATGCCACCACCGGCCAGGTCCGCTGGCATTTCCAGACCACCCATCACGACCTGTGGGACTTCGATCTGCCTTCTCAACCGCTGCTGTACGATCTGCCAGACGGTAAAGGCGGAACCACGCCGGTACTGGTGCAGACCAGTAAACAGGGCATGATCTTTATGCTCAACCGCGAAACCGGCAAACCGGTGGCGAAAGTGGAAGAACGTCCGGTCCCGGCGGGTAACGTGCAGGGCGAACGCTACTCCCCGACGCAGCCGTATTCCGTCGGTATGCCGATGATTGGCAACCAGACCCTGACCGAGTCCGATATGTGGGGCGCGACGCCTGTCGACCTGCTGCTGTGCCGCATCCAGTTTAAAGAGATGCGCCATCAGGGAGTCTTTACCCCGCCGGGTCTCGATCGTTCCCTGCAGTTCCCTGGCTCACTGGGCGGGATGAACTGGGGCAGCGTCTCGGTCGATCCGAACAACGGGCTGATGTTCGTCAACGATATGCGCCTGGGTCTGGCCAACTACATGGTACCGCGTGCCAGCGTGGCGAAAGACGCCAGCGGGATTGAGATGGGTATTGTGCCCATGGACGGCACGCCGTTCGGCGCCATGCGCGAGCGTTTCCTGTCACCGCTGGGTATTCCGTGCCAGAAACCGCCGTTTGGCACGATGTCCGCGGTTGACTTGAAATCCGGCAAGCTGGTGTGGCAGGTGCCGGTAGGAACCGTGGAAGATACCGGCCCGCTGGGTATTCGCATGCATATGCCGATCCCTATCGGGATGCCAACCCTTGGCGCGTCACTCTCCACCCAGTCTGGCCTGCTGTTCTTTGCCGGCACTCAGGATTTCTACCTGCGCGCGTTCGATACCGCCACCGGAAAAGAGATCTGGAAAGACCGTCTGCCGGTCGGCAGCCAGTCCGGGCCGATGACCTATGTTTCACCGAAAACCGGTAAACAGTACATCGTCATTAACGCTGGCGGCGCCCGCCAGTCACCGGATCGCGGTGATTACGTTATCGCGTATGCGTTACCCGATAAAAAGTAAGCGATGAAAAAAGGGACCGAAAGGTCCCTTTTTATTTGTAGGTCGGGTAAGGCGAAGCCGCCACCCGACACAACACACCACTCAGAACGTCTCCCAGTTATCCCCGGAAACCGCTGCCGCCGGGCGCAGCGGCGCATTCTTCGCCACTGGCGCAGACGTTGCCGCCCGGCCTTGCTTCGCGCCGCTCAGACGAAATGCACCCACCGCCTCGGTCAGACGCGCGCCCTGTTCTTCCAGCGATGCCGCCGCGGCGGAAGCCTCTTCCACCAGCGAGGCGTTCTGCTGGGTCACTTTATCCATCTCAGAAATCGCCTGGCTCACCTGCTCAATACCACGGCTCTGTTCATCAGACGCGGCAGCGATCTCCAGCATAATGTCCGTGACGCGTTTAACCGCTTCGACGATTTCATTCATGGTATTACCGGCGGCGACGACTTCGCCCGAGCCCTGGTCAATCAGCGAAACGGATTCGTTGATCAGGCTTTCGATCTCTTTGGCGGCATTCGCACTGCGGCTTGCCAGAGTACGAACTTCGCTTGCCACTACGGCAAACCCGCGCCCCTGCTCACCCGCACGCGCCGCTTCTACCGCCGCGTTGAGCGCCAGAATATTGGTCTGGAAGGCGATACTGTTAATCACGGCGGTAATTTCAGAGATCTTCTTCGAACTGGTAGAGATATTGCCCATGGTTTTAACCACCCCGGAGACCATCTGGCCGCCACGACTGGCTTTACCGGAGGCATCTTCCGCCAGCTTGCTGGCATGGTGCGCGTTATCGGCGTTCTGTTTCACCGTTGCGGTGAGCTGTTCCATGCTGGCTGCCGTCTGCTCAATGGCAGCCGCCTGCTGCTCGGTACGGGAAGAGAGGTCGGTGTTGCCTGCGGAGATTTCGCTGGTGCCACGATAGATCTCTTCCGCCCCCTGACGCACGGTTCCAACGGTGTTCTCCAGCGAGTGCTGCATGGTTTGCAGGTCGCGCGTCAGGCGGCCAATTTCGCTGCGTCCGGCCACATCGTCCGGCATGGTGAGGTCACCTTTGGCGATATTTTCAATGCGTTTCGCGGCGCGCTGCAACGGGATGATCACCGTGCGACGCAGCACGACAAAGGTCATGGCCGTCAGCACCAGCGCCAGGGCAAACGCGCCCACCATAAACATCAGGCCCAGTTGGGTGCGGCTGTGTGCCTTAACCGTCAGGGCGTTCGCGCGCTCGGTGCGGATCTTAATCGCCTTCAGCAGCACGGCGTTGTAGGCGTCATCCAGCGGGCGGGCGCTCTCGTTTTCATGGTTAATGATGGCTTCAAACATGCCGTTTTTAGCAAACTTAAGCATCGGCTGCAGGCCTGCGATATAGGCGTCATAGCGTGTTTTCAGATCGGCATCCAGCGCTTCATCCTCAGGCGTACGAACCGCGCGATTGATGTAGGCATTAAACCCTTCCTGAGACTGTTTGATCCGTTTTTCCGCCTCAGCGATGTTTTGCTTCATCGCATCCATTTCCGCGATACGGCTCGCCGCCCCGGCGTGGATCATATTGATACGCGCGGTTCGCAGATGGTTTGAGCTATTCGACAGCCCCATACGCACCTGAATTTCAGACGTGACATCCTGCTGATCGGTGTCGGCCTGTAAAAGGAAATACCCCGCCAGACCTGCGCTCAAGGCAAATAGCAGAATAATGCCACCGAGAATGGAGGAAAACAGCGGAACCAGCCTGATGTGATGCAAGAAGCCCAGATTGCGCTGCGCTGGCATCGAAGTAGTGTTGTCCATGACCGTCGACTCTCTTGTAGGTAAGATGCGTAAAAACACGCCTGTTAAATAGTCATCGGCACGGCTGAGATTTAGATTACGGCTAAAAACGCCGCACTGGTCACACTTTAGAGAAGATTATTAAAGAAACGCCAGCGGCAAAAACCGCTGGCGTAAGAGTTACTTGTCGCCGAAATGAATAACGGTACGAATGGATTTACCTTCATGCATCAGATCGAACGCCTCGTTGATCTGCTCCAGCGGTAAACGGTGGGTAATGAACGGATCGAGCTGGATTTTCCCGGCCATCGCATCTTCAACCATCCCCGGCAGCTGCGTGCGCCCTTTCACGCCGCCGAACGCTGAGCCACGCCATACGCGCCCGGTTACCAGCTGGAACGGACGGGTTTTGATCTCCTGGCCCGCACCGGCCACGCCGATGATAATGCTCTCGCCCCAGCCTTTGTGGCAGCATTCAAGCGCGGAACGCATCACGTTCACGTTGCCGATACATTCGAAGCTAAAGTCCACGCCGCCGTCGGTCATCTCAACAATGACCTCCTGAATCGGTTTTTCGTGATCTTTCGCGTTCACGAAATCGGTCGCGCCCATTTCACCCGCCAGTTTGAATTTCTCCGGGTTGGTGTCGACCGCGATGATCCGCCCGGCCTTCGCCTGGACCGCGCCCTGAATCACCGCCAGACCAATCCCGCCAAGACCGAACACCGCCACGGTGTCGCCCTCTTTCACTTTCGCCGTGTTGTGTACTGCCCCAATCCCGGTGGTGACGCCGCAGCCCAGCAGACAGACTTTATCCAGCGGCGCCTGCGGGTTCACCTTTGCCAGTGAGATCTCCGCGCAAACGGTGTATTCACTGAAGGTGCTGGTGCCCATGTAGTGGTAAACCGGCTCGCCGTTGTAGGAGAAACGGGTGGTACCGTCCGGCATCAGCCCCTTGCCCTGAGTGGCGCGAACCGCCTGGCAGAGGTTGGTCTTACCGGATTTACAGAACTTACACTCGCCGCATTCTGCGGTGTACAGCGGGATTACATGGTCGCCCGGCTTCAGGCTGGTCACGCCTTCGCCCACTTCCACCACCACACCGCCCCCTTCATGGCCGAGCACCGCCGGGAAAACGCCTTCCGGATCGTCGCCCGACAGCGTAAAGGCATCGGTATGGCACACCCCGGTATGGGTAATTTTGATCAGCACTTCGCCCTTCTTCGGCGGAGCAACGTCAATTTCAACGATTTTGAGCGGCTGGCCAGGGCCAAATGCGACGGCTGCGCGAGATTTCATAGTGTCTTCCCTTATTGTGTGGTGTGTGGGTTTATTTTAGATAAGCGCGCAGCAAATGGCCGACTTCTGCCATGCGCACGGCTCGCTGATCCGGCGTGGTTTCCCCCGTTACCAGCTCATCTTTGAGGTGAATTTCGACCATTTCGCCCATCAGGCCATTGGCAGCGCCGCGCACGGCGGCAATTTGCTGCAGGATGGCCAGACAGGGGTCGCCCGACTCCAGCGCGCGTTCAAGGGCATCAACCTGGCCCCGAATGCGACGAACGCGAGTGAGGATACGTTTTTTATCTTCGGGTGAGTGCGGCATACGGCCCCCTGATACTATAGGGGGGTATGGTACCCCTTAAAGCAACATTATGTAAACAACAGCTTTCATAGGGTTATCAGGCTCTTGAAGCGCATTATCATACATAAGTAATTCTGAATAATTTCTCTTTGAAATGCTGGCCTCAACATTCGAATTAAGCCATTTTCTATGGCTAAGCCAAAAAAAAGCGTCACCAGTACCCTTTATTCGCTGGAATCGATAAGCAGCATTGATAATAATTCAAAAAACCATCTAAACCTTAAACCTGGTAACAGGTTGAAATGAAATGGTTTCCGCCATGATTAAATTTTCCTTAATAATAAAGGCTTCTACGAAATCTTATTTTTTGGCGTTCAGAATCTGTAAATGGTCAAAATCAAACCACTCCTCTTTGATGTAAGATATATAATTCAAAATAATTATCTACACCATATTGCGCAAGCCATTTTTATATATAGAGAAAAATCACAACACCTTAAAATAACGATCAATATCAATGAGTTACAAGATTGATCGATGTCTGATCACGTGCTAAACCTAAATCCAGGTAAAAATATCTTATGGAGAAGAGTATGATGTCGTGGCGAGTATTAAGTTCTGTCATTTGCCCTAACACAGGAATCGTTTATTCGCACATTGTTGGTTTGAAATTATTAAGATTAATAATTTGGTACGAGAGTGACATCTATCTTTTGCCCGGAGACAGAATACATACAACAAAAAATGGAATTTTTGTAAATGGGGTGTTCAACCAAATATCCCTTTATAACGTCTCGCCATACAATGAGAACCTGTGGGACGAAATAAAAAACAAAATGGCCTGTCCTTTTAATAAAAACCTGGATTCTGAAGACTGCTCATACGCTGAGCATTGCAATGCGCGCAAATGCCCGCACGGATTTGAGACAACCCCTTTGATAATAAGAGTGCCCCGCGATAGCTAATCATTTAATAAGTTAGCTTTTGGATCCGCGGTCCCCTGTTACAGGGACCGCATGCTTAACATATATTTTACTGAGATACCAACTGAACCCCTATCAGTTACGGCCCCCGCGCGCCTGCCGATGACTTGCGGCAGGTGCGCGTTCATATTTCAGACAATATATTCATTAATCATTTATCACCCTGTTGCGCCAGCGCTTGCAACTCTTCTTTCAGCCAGCGGGTTGCGCCCCGCTGACCGCTGCGTTTATGGGAGTAAATTTTCACGTCAAATTTTTGAATGGCGAACGGTAAGGTAAAAATGTTGATATTCACGGCCGCCTTCAGCTTTGCGGCTGCATACCGGGGAATGGCCATCAGCAGATCGCTTTGCGCAACGATAAACGGTGCGCTGAGCATTGACGGGGTTTTGATCGCAATGTGCCGGGTATAGCCCAACTCCTCCAGCCGTAAATCCAGCACGCCCTGCTTCTCATTCCAGGGGGTGACCACCAGATGGCGGGCCGCGAGATAATCCTCCAGCGTCAGACGCGTCCGGCTTGCGTTGCTAATGACCACATACTCATCTTCAAACCAGCTTATCTCCTCCAGTTCTGGATGGCGGATCTCCTCCGCCGTGCTGAAACCGAGCGCCAGATCCACTTCGCCCGCCAGCAGCTCCGTCAGCGCCGGGCTGTGTGGCAGATAGCGCAGTTCAAAACGCAAACCCGGCGCGGCATCCTGCAACGTGTGCATCAGGGCCGGGAAAATACAAAGCGCGGTAAAATCTGTAATCGCAATGTGCAGGCTCTCGCTACTTTTGGCCGCTTCAAACTCCGGCTGCGGGGTAAGCTCATGATTAAGAAACGACAAAGCAGAAGCAATGGACGGCGCGAGCTGTATGGCATACACGCTGGGTGACATGCGATGCCCTTCCCGGAAAAATAGCGGATCATTCAGCGTCGTTCGCAAACGTGACAGCGCATGGCTCAGTGCCGATGTGCTCATCGCTAACTCATCGGCGGCCAGGCGAACCGAACGGTGACGGTAAATGGCGTCGAAAACGGGCAGCAGGTTTAAATCAAGGCGTCTCAGGGCCGGATGCATAATATTCATCATTTGTTGATTTCATTGCACTTAATTCTTCGGACAATACTCCGTATGCTTAGCGCCATCAATCGCAAAACATGCAGGAAATACCATGAGCATTACTATTCGTCAGGCCCGCCCCGAGGATGCGGCGGCCATTTACGCCATGATTTATGAGCTGGCGGTCTATGAAAAAGCGCCGGAAGAAGTGATCACCACGCCGGACGAGATCCGCGAAACCCTCTTTGGCACAGACAGTAAAACCGAAGCGCTGATCGCGGAGTATGAAGGTAAGATCGCTGGCTATGCCGTGTTCTTCACCAGCTATTCAACCTGGCTTGGCCGCAACGGTATCTATATGGAAGACCTGTATGTATCCCCGGATTATCGCGGTAAAGGCGCGGGAAGAGCCTTGCTGAAACATATCGCGCAGCTCGCCGTAAAACGCCAGTGTGGTCGTCTGGAATGGAGCGTACTGGACTGGAACCAGCCGGCAATCGACTTCTATCTGAGCATTGGCGCGCTCCCGCAGTCCGAGTGGGTGCGCTATCGCCTGGATGGAGAAGCGCTGCTGAAATTTGCCGGGTAAACGGCGCGCGCTGTGCAGAGATCCCGGCTGTGCGGGATCTATGCTACAATTCCATAAATTTCATTAACATATTGTTGAATACCATGAGCACAGCCCCCTTCATTCGTCCTCAACTTACCCTGCCAAACGGCGCTGACAAACTGCTGCTGCACTCCTGCTGCGCGCCCTGCTCCGGCGAGGTAATGGAGGCCATTCAGGCCTCGGGCATTGATTACACCATCTTCTTCTATAACCCCAATATCCACCCGCAAAAGGAGTATCTCATCCGTAAGGAAGAGAATATTCGTTTTGCGGAAAAACACGGCGTGCCCTTTGTTGATGCGGATTACGATACGGACAACTGGTTTGAACGCGCAAAAGGGATGGAATGGGAGCCTGAGCGTGGGATCCGCTGCACCATGTGTTTCGATATGCGTTTCGAACGCACGGCGTTATACGCGGCGGAAAATGGCTTCAGTGTGATCAGCAGCTCCCTTGGCATCTCGCGCTGGAAGAATATGCAGCAGATTAACGACTGCGGTCAGCGCGCGGCAGCCCACTATCCGGGCATGGTCTACTGGGATTATAACTGGCGCAAACAAGGCGGATCGTCGCGGATGATTGAGATCAGCAAGCGCGAACAGTTTTATCAGCAGGAGTACTGCGGATGCGTATATTCCCTGCGTGACAGCAACCTTCACCGTAAGTCGCAGGGGCGTCCTCTCATCAAAATTGGCAAACTGTTTTACGGCAAAGACGAGTCTGACGAGTAAAGCGGCGCGAAGGGAGACATATCCTAAAACGCGCCAGAATCCGCATTACGGCTCTCAGATGTTGAAATAGCGGCTATCCTTTAATTATCCACAAAAGGAGGTAACAATGTCTGATTTCGACGCTGATAAAAACGCACAGTATGCTGGTGATAAAGCCAAAAATAAACTCGACGAACTGACGGGCTCTGCTCAGCAGCAGTTTGGTGAATTCGTTGACTCCCCTAAACATCAGGTGAAAGGGGCAGCACGGAAATATGCTGCGCAGGCCAGTGATGCCGTTTCTGATGTCACTGAGGCAGTCAGAAATAACCCGTTAACCGGCCTGATTGCGGCTGGTGCAGTGGGTATTGTTCTGGGCCTGTTACTCGGCCGTAAATAATCTCAGGCCCCACGGGGCCTTATTTTATTAGCTAAACAATCTTACCATGCGATCTAGGGAAGGTGCGAATAAGCAGGTCATTTCTTCCCAAGCTGACTCGCTGA
>NZ_JACASJ010000040.1:0-39159 GCF_013391025.1 Enterobacter sp. SECR19-1250
CGTCGCTTTAATGGCGCCACGCCGTTCCGACGTGTCGGGTGCGTGCATCCTGTTCCCCCGGTGAGGCCATCCCCCGTGCGTCCTCACGCGGAGGGCTTGTCGTAGCACCGTCAGGTCGTCATCCGAAGGGTGAAATGCACTCCGCCAAAACTTTTTGCGTGCCGCAAAAACTTTTGTCTGCGCCCTTCTCCTGCCGCCCCGCCGTCGCTCCTTTTGCCCTTTGCCGCGAGAGAACTCACCAGGGAGATGGACAACCATCACCACAGGAGAAAACCAGGATGCACACACAAAACGTCAACGTCAAAACCGCCGCTCAAGAATCTACCGGAAGATGTGATTCAAACCTCACCACGTCCCAGTTCACGGATCTGTTTTGCTGGGTCCTGGCAGCATCTGAAGGGGAGCCACAACCGGCAATTTTTACGCCGCCAGAGAATGCCACTGAGCTGACGTTAATTAATGACGAATGCCCGGATTATATCTCTGTCTGGGTTGTGGATGGTCGCCCGGTGGCAGCTGCAATGCCGCTGGATAATTTTAACCGCGTTATTACTTCATCACTTACTAAATAATCAGGAGTAAATAAAAATGGTCAGTTTCGCAAGCCGCTATCGTATGCCCACCTCGATCCGTAAAGACCGTCCGCTGACGAATGAGGAATTACAGCTCATCGTTCCAAGCGCGTTCTCATCGGATAAACACGATTCACGCTCTGAACGTTATACATATATCCCGACCATAAATATTCTTGACCGTTTACGTGATGAAGGGTTTCAGCCGTATTATGCAACGCAGTCACGCACACGTGACCAGGATAAACGCGAATTTACAAAACATATGCTTCGCCTGCGTCGTCATGACCAGATTAACGGGAAAGAAGTACCGGAAATTATTCTGCTGAATAGCCATGATGGTTCAAGCAGCTATAAAATGATCCCCGGTATGTTCCGTCAGGTTTGCAGTAATGGTCTGGTTGCATGGAAGGATTTTGGTGAAATCCGCGTACCCCATAAAGGGGATATTGTCGGGCAGGTTATTGAAGGCGCTTATACGGTGCTGAAAACATTTGACGCGGTTGATGAAAATATTGACCTCATGAAAAGCATTGAGCTTACTTTGCCTGAGCAGCGCCTTTTTGGTGCGACCGCCCTGGAACTTAAGTACGATGGAAAACCAGCGCCGATTACACCGGAGCAAATTATTAACCCCCGCCGGGTACTCGACAGAGGCCAGGATTTATGGACCACGTTTAACGTGGTACAGGAAAATGTGATCCGTGGTGGGATTCGTGGCAGAACGCAAAAAGGGAAGGTGACCAGAACGCGGGAAGTCACCGGAATTGATGGTGACATTAAATTAAATCAGGTGCTCTGGAAAATGGCTGAGGAGTTTGCAAAACTGAAGGCCTGAAAATTAAGCCGCTCAACAGAGCGGCTTTTTACTGTTCGTTGTTAAGCGATGCTGTTTCAGTAGTTTTTATCTCATGCTCCTTACCCGCAGCTGGCGCCAGGTGTTCAGAAAGTAACTTTTTTCTGGCCAGCAAAACGCGATATATATTTTTGATATCCTGAGCATAAGCCTTGCGCTGCACAATGAGCTTTTTGCTCGGCCCCGTATTATACATCCCCACGCTGTCCCAGTTTTTTCCGTATGACCTGAAGTTGTGCGCCAGTACCCATGCACCCGTATAAACGCAGATACATGGATCATTTAACAGGCGCTCACGGGTAATATTGAAGTTTTTAAGTTTACCGTAATGAGAGCTGTTTACCTGCATACCGCAGACATCTTCTGTCCCATCCCTGTTTGATCCATTTATCGCATCCGGTACCAGATGGCTCTCTTTAATCGAAATTGACATAAGCAGAAGCGGATCAATTTGATAATCTTTCCCGGCCTGATCAAAGCACATCTGCGGAGCTGCGCCAGCAGATAGTGAAAGAGTCAGCAAAGCAGCAGGCAGTAACGATATTTTCATGGTTTGGCCTTTTAGCGAAATAAACGGGCCCTGGAGAGGCGCTTTAAAAAATACCCCGGCGGATCGTCGTAATCAAGTAAATTCACTACAAACGCGCGTGAGCGCTTTCCTGCGGGGATTTAACACCTGCCCGAAATAAACATGTCAGAGCAGTAGCCGGTATTAACATGCCGCTCCTTACTAACCCTTTAAAACATCACACCCCACGCAAGACTTCGTCTTGCAGATTTTTTCTTTAAATTCAGTGGCATGATGTGTGTTTTATTTCGTAATTTTTGAGTATGCGCGCTTAAGGTGTGTGGATTGACACACATTGCAGTGCTTAATCAGGCACTGCAATGTGTGCTAATACAGCACTCTGAAGTGTGGGGATTGTGTGTATTCAATTAATAGAGTAACTTAAAAGTAGATGGTGCCTGAACCACACACATCATAGTGCCTAATGCACACACATCATAGTGCCTGATTAGCACACATCTTTAGGGATGGATTAGATATAAAATCAGTTGGTTACCATAACACAGCACCACTGACAGTTGTTAAAGCTCGCCATTGCAGTGCCGCATCAGGCACTGCATTAGAATATCGAGAAATTATTATGCCAAGAAAGAACATTTACTTTAAAGACAAAATTGACCGCGAAATACATGATATTCTTGAAATAGAACTACAGAAAGGGGCCACCACCTCTGAGATGAACTACTCATCAATAGTCAACGAATTAGTACGCCTTGGGCTAATGGTTTACAAATCGAAAGAAGAAGGAAGCTCATTTGACCTGGATGGCTTCAGGCGCGACCTTATAAAGAAAGTCTCCGGGTCGCGAGAAGGTATTATGATTCTGACTGCCCTTGTTTCTGACATCTTCGTTACACTCAAAGGTCCCGACTCTGGCGTGAAACTGGAAGAGCTCATAAACACCAATATCAGTGCAATTAACGATGCGGAAGATAAAGCCGAAAAAGACCACTTCCTGGCAGGGTAAACTAGCTTCTTTGGCCGGAACACTCCGGCCAGAATCGATCACTGGGACGGCTTTTCATCCCACGGAAGGTCACTTTTCTCCACCTCTCTTATTTTTTCCTTCAGAAACACCTCGAACTCCATACAAAGAACTTTAAGCGCCTGCGCATCCTCGTTCTGGTCAAGTAACCTTTCCGTAAAATAACCCAGCGTATTCATCAGACGGGTAAGCATTTCGTCATTAAGACTACGGTTATGAACCTTCGCCATCGCCCTGATTTCATCCGCGAGATTCTCAGGAATACGCATGCTGTAGCCAGTTGTTTTCCCTGGAAGTAAAATTCTTTCACCCTCACGCCACACCCACAACTGCTCCTGTTTGGGCGGGACTTTAACATCATCCACAACACCAACGGATTCACCATCAAGTAAATTTCCCAGCCACTCCTCAAATTTCACCGCCAGTGCAATGAGACGTTCACCCTCCGCAGTTTTAATGACAGCCTTGCCCGGCTGATAATTCAGCGACAATAAAAGCCTGGCAATAATTTCGTCATTCACGCTTCTGTTACCAGCCCTGGCACATATTCTCAGCTCCATAAGCAGATTATCCGGAGCACGCAACCGCCACTCCACCGCTTCACCTGGCTGGAACTTACGTGGACGGCCGCGACCATCCAACAATTTCTCTTTAACTTTCATAGCTATAGATCCCGGAGGCCATTTCCATACTTTCTGGTCAACCAAGCCTACTCACTTACATATTCGGATAAATCTGAATGATCCCAAAAACTGTGACATGTGTCACAGTTTTTTTTTTTTAGGGTCATGGGACAATTGCGCCCGCGTAAACAAGCACTTACGCGAGCCACTTTTGTTTACTTCGGAGAAAACAATCATGTTAACCAAAGGCAGTGCCCTTAACGTCGGTAAGGGATGGGCGGTAGCGTCTTTATTCCGCAAAGCACGCGAAAATCGCCAGGCTAAATTTTACTTAAAGTCAGCAGGCGCTTTTTTAATTGCACTGATGGTCACTCACCCGGCATTTGCCGGCGGAACCGACCTTCTTTCCTCGCAGAACACCACGGTTAATTCCACCTTCGGCTCTGGCTCTTCATTGATTAAATGGTTCTACATTGCCGAAATCATCATGGGCCTGTTTATTTACATCAAGGCCCGCTCACCACTGGTATTCGTCGGTATCGTTATGGCAATCATCTTTACCCGTGTCGCCTTCGGTATCGCGAGCTAAATGATGAACGGGGAAGGAGATAAATATAACTTCCCGGAAACAATGAACCAGCAGGACCGCTATTTTGGCTTGCCAGTTGATGAGTTAATTGTTACCGCACCCCTTCTCATTCTGGGGGTGCTTAACAATCTGTCAGTTGAACTTGGCGTTATAGCGGGAATCCTCTGGTTCATCGTCAGATATCTGAAAAAAGGGCAGGGGTCGTACTGGTTACTTAATTTCTGTTACTGGCACCTGCCATCACTTTTATTCAAAGTAACCTTTCGCCAGATACCTGATTCTAGTTTCCGGCACTGGAGGGCATAGTTTTCATGAAACTGAATATTAAAGGAGAGCGCGATAAACAACTCCGCTATGCGTTTATTGGTCTTTCAGCTTTAACTTTACTTATGGGGGCCGGTAACGTACTGACAGGTTCGCTTGCATGGTATTTTGCCACCACCCAGAAAACCATTACCACACCATTAACATTTAATCGCCCCTTCGCATCAGATTCAAAAGGTGTCGATGCCCCAGGCCTGACACAATTCGCCGCCTCCTTTATTTACTGGCGACTGAACGTCACCCCGGAAAACATCGACACCAACCAGAAAATGATTCTTGGATTCGTCCCTTCCGACGAACGGGACGAACTCAAGAAAGCTCTTGACATTGAAGCTGAACGCATCAGGAAAGCGGGCATTTCCACCCAGTTCGACACGAAAGAAATTCGCGTCATGGATGATGGCTCCGTGCAGTACAGCGGGGTTCTGAAGTCCTCCACCACTAACGGCGTAATCATCACGCCAATGAAAGACCAGGAAAAAACCTACCGCCTGAAACTGAGTTATGAGAACGGTGTGATTAACCTCCACAGCTTCGAAGAACTCCAGCCGGCATCCACCACCAACTGACAGGACTGCCCATGAAATTTCGTATTTCACCGGCAGCTGCTGCTGTGTTTCTGGCAGCGGGATTATTTAACAGCGACCTCCGGGCCGCTTCCGCACCCGCAGCCATTCCGTTTGAGAACGACGCCGCCTTTAACGTCACTCTCAGCAACACCAACCCGAGCAAGGTTGTTGTCGACGGAGAACTCATTACCAGCATCAGCGGACCAACCGGTGCCTATGACCAGAGCCAGACCGACGACGGAGCACTTATTCTGTCTCCGCTTGTCAGCCAGAACTTCACGCTGTTTATTCAGACCGACCGCGGCTCATCCCTGAGCCTGAACATCAGGCCGCAGCCGGGTAACGGCAAAACACTGCGCTTCACCCCGATGTCACCACCACTTCGCAAGAACGACGATGCGAAGGCATGGGAAGAAGGGCAGACCTACGAAAAAACACTGGTCGCACTGTCCCGCGCCGTAGTCAACGGTCAGGTGCCGGACGACTACCAGGAGTATCCGGTCAGCCGCATGCCTGCATACACACCCGCCAGTGATGTACGCCTGACACCGGAACGCCAGTTTGTTGGTAACCACCTGCGCGTTGTGCGCTTCCGGATGAGCAACCCGGGCAGCATCACCCGCATCCTGCGCGAGCGCGATTTCTGGCGCAAGGGCGTCCGGGCCGTGATGCTGTCGCAGAACCAGCTTTATGCCGGTGGCGAAGGCTACGCCTGGATTGTGTTTTCAGATGACGGAGACACCCGCCCATGAGCCTGAATAAAAACCTGAAAACCCGGCGCAAACAACTGGCCATTCTTGCCGCCGTTATCGTGGGAGGCGCCGCCGCCACGAGCGGCGTTATCTGGTACGGGCAACATCAGCAGGAACAGAAACAGCCCGCGCCGGTTGCCACCCCAAACATGACCGGTGTGGTCACGGCAGCGTTTAACCAGCAGGTTAACGATGCCGCACTGGCACAGCAGCAGGCCAAGACCTCCGCACTTGAGGACAAGCTCGCCACGCTCACCCAGCAGTTTGCACAGAACAAGCTCACCACCGAACAACAGCTGGCCAAAAAGGATGAAGAAATTCAGCGCCTGAATGACCAGCTAACGAAAGCCCCCGGCAGCAACACGACCACTGGCCAGCAGACACAACCTGCCGGCCAGAACGGAACACCACTCCCCGGTCCTGTTGCTGCCGGTCAGGCCCGGCCACCCGAATACACCGTGACCCCCTCAGGCACACCGGCCGCCACTGGTGTGAATATGGGGCAGGGCGCAGCGTTCTACCCGGGCGGCTCTGGCCAGAGAATGACAGGCGGACTGAGCACCACAAAGTTCAGCTATGAAAGCCTGAAGAAAAAGCCAACGAAACTGCCCTGGATTCCGTCAGGCTCCTTCTCTGACGCCATCATGATTGAAGGTGCAGACGCCAACGCCAGTGTTACCGGTCAGCAGAACACCCAGCCCGTCACCATCCGCCTGCTGGGCAATATTCAGATGCCGAACAACAAAGAGTACAGCGCAGACGGCTGCTTTGTGGTGGGTGAAATCTGGGGTGATATCTCCAGTGAGCGTGGCGTTGTCCGGACGAAGACAATCAGCTGCGTGCTGAAGAACGGCAAGCACGTCGATATGGAGTTCGATGGCCATGTCAGCTACCAGGGGAAAGGCGGCGTTCGCGGCAAGCCTGTTATGCGAAACGGCATGATTGTCGGCTATGCGGGGGCAGCAGGCCTCCTGTCTGGCTTTGGCGAGGGTATCAAATCGGCGGCAACGCCATCCGTGGGCATCGGCGCCACAGCTGACGTTGGCGCGGCAGATGTGTTTAAGCAGGGCTTTGGCGGCGGGGCTAATAAGGCCGCAGATACGCTGAGTCAGTACTGGATTAAGCGCGCTGAGCAGTATCACCCGGTAATTGATATCGGTGCCGGCAACCTGGTCACTGTTGTGTTCCAGAAAGGTTTCCGCCTTGAAACCATCGAGGATGCTGAGGACGCGAAGGCGAAAGAGGAACTGCAGAAAGCCGGCAACGCCGCGCAGAACGCCGTGACTCCTCAGCCGGCGAGCCAGACCACTGCATCCAGCACCAGCTCAGTCGGCAACATCAACCCTGATGATGTTCTCCGCCAGGCCAGTCAACTGCGCCTCGGTGACACCATCAACTGATGAGGGATGAAGATGGACGCACGAAAATTACTGTTTTGGGCAACAACCCGATGGAGGCCAGCGCTGACATTCATCGTTTCATGGTCCATTTTGTTCGCCACTCTTTACTCCAGTTTTAAGTGGATACAGCTGACCGGATTAGTTATCTGGCTGGCTGGAAACCTTTTTCTTGCTGAATCAATTCCCGGTGGCATGGTGTGGCGGGAACTGCACTCACCACATTCAGAAGCAGCACCTGAAGAAAAGGAGGACAAATGAAAACAACAGCGCAGGGGGACGGGTCAGACTGCAAAGCAAAGGATGTGAAACGTCGAATAAGGATAACAGTTAACTGGCTCTATTCGATTTGCTGGGTCCTCTGGTGGGTGGCGGTGATTGCAATCATTATCAAAGGAGTGCGGGAGGAATACGCATTTCGCATCTTTGGTGCAATCTTCATGGCCATCGTCCTGATTCGTATACGACCTCCCATCTGGCCAGATGACTCCGTCGAACCCCTCCCGGGACCAAACGACAGTGACCAAAAGGAGGGCAAATGAAGGGACCACGCATAGATGACCGTATCAATTTTCTGAGGGGTATTGAACGGGACTGGAAAGACTGGTCTGCAGGAAAAAAAACAAAACCCCACTGGATATTTTTTGTAGGAGTATTAACCGCTACAGGGATGCTGATTTTTAGCTTCTGGTCAGGCAATCAGAGGCTTGCCGTGGCTTCCTTTGCTATTGGAATAGCATTTATTCTCGCCGGATTGTTACAGCCAGGTGAAACATGGGAAGAAAAAATACAGAAGAAAATTCGGGCATATGAGCCGCTTGATATTGATGCCATGCGTACCCTGGCCGTCTCTGTTTTTCATAAGGATGAGTTGATGCAGGAAGAACTCAGACAGTGGCTGGATGCGGAGTTCAGCGCCATTTCGGATGCCGTTCTTCGTGGTGGGCGCCAGCCACATTCCGGCGACACCATTAACTAAGGAGGCACTGCATATGTCGTATAAAACCAGGCTGGATGTTATCGAAGAAGACCTGAACAAATGGCGTGCCGGGAAAAAGATTTACAAGTACCGGCGGTTTTTGATGCCCACAGCGCTCGCACTTCTGCCTTGCAGTATTTTTCTCTACGGTGTTTTTCATATTAAGGCTGGGTTTGTCGTTCTGGGCTTCATGCTCGCCTTCCTTTTGCTCCGGCTCTTTACAGGAAAAGAAGATACCCCTGACACCTGGGAAGGTCGAATCAATCAGGCATTGCTGTCCTACAGCCCAATGAATCAGGACGCGTTCGAAAAACTGTGCCGCACCGTAAATGAGAAGCGTGCAATAGAGCCTGATGACGTTGCTGCATGGCTCAAGGACGAAAAAGAAGCACGTGCGCTTTTCAGGCGTCAGCGAGATGAACGGCAACGCTACAGTTTCACTAAATGGCTGGATAAACGGGAGTCTGACCAGAAAGCTGAATGTAATGAGGAGGACAAATGAAGCGCACAACCGCAGTTGTGCTGATTGCGTTCTCCCTGGCAACACCTGGTGCGGTGAATGCAGCTGCTGCCGCGGTGACTTTTAACCAGGCAGCCGCTGCTGCCAAAACAGAGATGGAGAATTCAATACAGCTTGAAGCTGTGGAGCGTGAGGCAACAGCCCACCCGGACGCCTGGAAAGCATATCTGCGTGTGTTGTCTGTCGTACCCCGCAATGCTCCCACAGTTCTGGAAAATCGTTACCGCAGCCTGGCCGTTTCACTGGTACTGAAGGCGGCAATGGCCTGCTCGCCGGACGCCCTCAGGCTCCTTGAGCGTAACGATGTGATTGAGTTTCGTGTACTCCGTTCATCGTTTGTCACAGCCTGCAGAACCGCCAGATAAGGAAGCCGGAATGCCTGATACTACTTGTGGCCACTTCGGTAACGTATAGCAGAAATGAAATCAGGGAAGCGGCCTTTGGTGTTATAGCACCCTGGCTCACAATTCTCCTGGTTATCAACGTATACGGCTTCATACGGATGAGCTTGGACTTCGTGACAATTAATATGTTCTTCATTGGTGTGTTCTCCAGCGGAGTATTCCAGTTCTTTATAGTAGTCCTCCACGCTCAACGTAATTAATTTTGTACCAGAGCCTTCTCATTCGTTTATCACCACAACCCTGAAATTCCAACCGGAGTTACCCCCATGAAAAAACTACTGGGTGCTGCACTGCTGTGCAGCGCACTGACCGGCTGCGCCGGTCTCAATTCTGATTTCGACTGTAACAAGACTGCGACCGACCAGTGCCTGACCACCGGTGAGGCCAATAAGCTGGCCGCTCAGGGTAAAAGTCTGGATGACCTGACGTCCGAAAAAACCGCAAAAAAGCCTGCGGGTGAAACCCTCCCGGCACTGCGCAATTCGGCACCGGTCGTGAATCCGTTCCGTCCTGTCTCCGTCGCAGCAACCGGAACCAGCGCCGCTAAGCCACTCACCACTGCGCCAGCGAAAACGTCCGGTTCACTGGTCACGCCGCTGGCCACGACCAGTCATATCACCCCCGTGCCGGTTAACACGGCGGGCCGCGTTCCGGTTCAGCGTATTCCTGACGCCACGCAGCGCCTGTGGATTGCCCCCTGGGTGGACACGGACGACAACTTCCATCAGCCGGCTGTGGTCGAGTTCGTGAAAAACAAATCACACTGGGATGAAAGCTACCGCGTTATCGGGGAGGGCGGGGAATGAGCAGCCACTACGTTTCCGGCAGGAACGGCATCGTTCATCTGGTGAAATCATTCACCCATACACGGAAAGGAACGGCGCAAATCACCGCCACACAGTCAGTCGATACCGACGATGAAACGCTGGCCGTTCTGAGCGTGAGCCGTGGCTGGCAGATTAAGACTGCCGGTGATGCAGCGCACACCGGGCAGATGGACGAAGAGAAACTGCGTCGCCTGGAGTTAATCCGGGCCGCTGCGGAGGGTCGAAAATGAGTTTTGTCGACAACCTGATGGATATGCTGAAAAACGGGAAAGAGGAAGACGGTGCCGCCACGGCCCGCGAGAATCTTTCCCAGACATGGGGCTACCCGTCCCTGGTTGCGGCACTGCCGTACCGGTATTACGACGACATCAATGAGATTTTCGTCAACGCCGGCTCTGCAGGCTTCATCATGGAAGCCGCCCCGCTGCCTGGCGCGAACGAACAGGTGATGGCCGCGCTCGATGACATGCTGCGCAAAAAACTGCCCCGCCAGACTCCCGTCACCGTCATCATGCTTGCCAGCAAGTGTGTCGGGGAACGTATCGATCGCGGTGTGAGTAACGACATGTGGAAAGGAGGGATGGCCGATCACCTCAATAAAATCACCCGCGCGTTCTGGCAGCGCTCTGCGCTGCACGGCCTGGCCAACGAACGCGAATACCCGCTTTACCTGCGTAACTACCGCATCTTTCTTGTCTATGGCCAGCCGCTAAAGCGCGCCTCCCAGACACAACGAGTGATTGATGACCTGGTTCAGATCCGCAACACCATTCGCGTCTCCCTGGGCGCTGCGCGCATCGACAGCGTGAACGTTGATGTGAACGGTTTCCTGTCCGCGGTACGCGAGCAGATGAACTACCGCCAGGAACAGGTGCTGACGTCCTCCGGGGACTACAACGAGGATGAAAAGCTGAACCGCCAGGTGGTTGATCAGGGGATAGGGCTTGATGTCTATCCGTCGCATCTCCGGATGACGTTACCCGAAACCATCGACGCGCGCGGGACACGGTTGCCGGCATCGGCATGCCGCATCATTAACATGCAGCTTGCCAAAACGCCTAAACGCTTCGCCCTGTGGCAGGGGGCGGACAATCTGCAGAACATTCGCTTTCCTGACCTCGGAATACCCTGTCCCTTTATGCTGACCTGGACAACGGAGCTGGAGGAGCAGACCAAAAGCCAGAGTGAGGCATTTCGCAAAGATACCGATTTGTCCAAAAAGGCCAACTCAGCCTACGCCGCACTTTTTCCCGGTACCAAAAGAGCCGCAGAGGAATGGCGACGTACCCGTGAACAACTGAACAATAACGAAATTGCACTCTGCAATACGTATTTTAACCTGACCCTGTTCGCGCCGGACAACAATACTGACGCACAGGCCTGTGAGCTGGCCGCCGTGAACGTGTTCCGCAAGAACGAGCTGGAGATGGTAACGATACAGTACCAGCAGATGCGTAACTGGCTGGCCGGCTTCCCGTTCGTCATGCAGGAAGGGATGTGGGAAGACCTGAAAACAACAGGCGCGACGCTGCGCGCCAAGTCATGGAACGCGGTGAGTCTGATGCCGGTCGTGGCAGAACGCCAGCTGTCGAATGTAGGTATGCCGCTGCCGACCTACCGCAACCAGGTCGCATTCTACGACATGTTTGGTGAGGAGAACGGCAGCACAAACTTCAACATCGCCGTGACCGGCACGTCTGGCGCGGGTAAATCCTTCCTGACGCAGGGTATCCTGCGCGACGTGCTGAACGCCGGGGGATACGCCTGGGTTATCGACATGGGTGACAGTTATAAGAACTACTGTCATCAGGCCGGTGGGGTTTATCTCGATGGCGCTAAACTGCGCTTTAACCCGTTCGCCAACGTCAAAGATATCAAGCACTCTGCTGAAGGGATTGTGCGTCTGCTGACGGTTCTAGCCAGCCCGACGCAGCCGCTTGATGGCGTCTGCGAGGCGATCCTGCAGAAAGCGGTAATGGATGCGTGGGAGAAGAAGGCAAACAAAGCCCGTATCGACGACGTTCATAATTACCTGACCAATGAGGATGTGAATCAGGCGTTTGCAGACAAGCCAACCATCATTGCGCGTCTCGCTGAGCTGGCCATGCTGCTCGATACCTACTGCACCTGGGGACCTGACGGTGAATACTTTAACGCCGACACCCCGACGCTCGATGGTGAAACCCGCTTCGCGGTGCTGGAGCTGCTGAGCCTGGAAGACAAGCCGAAGCTGCTCTCCGCTATCCTGTTCTCGCTCATTCTGGCGATTCAGGAAAAGATGTACCACAGCCCGCGCGACCTCAAAAAAGTCTGCATCATCGACGAGGCCTGGCGTCTTCTGGGTGGCTCCAACCCGCACGCGGCACGGTTTATCGAAACCGGCTACCGCACCGTGCGTCGTCACCGTGGCGCGTTTATCACTATCACCCAGGGCATCAAGGACTTCAGCGCCAGTAAGGAAGCGGAAGCCGCCTGGAACAACAGCTCCACCAAAATCACCCTGTTGCAGGATGCTAAGGCGTTTAAACAGTACCTTGCCGATAACCCGGATCAGTTCTCGGACATGGAAAAAGAAGTTATCCGTGGCTTCCAGCCAGCCCTGCAGACCGGTTACAGCTCCCTGCTGATAAACGCCGGCGAATACAGCTCCTTCCACCGTCTGTTCGTCGACCCCGTCACCCGCGCCATGTTCAGCTCGCGTGGTGAGGACTTTGCCTTCATGCAGAAATTGCAGAAGGAAGCCGGGGCCACTGCGGAAGAAGCGGCATATCTGCTGGCGGAGAAGAAATTTGGCAGTGAACTTCGTGAACTTGAAGAATGGGTGAAAGCGGCATGAGTGAACAACAGGACAAGCCGTATGACGGCGACAGCGTTAACGATGGGGCAACGATCGCCAGCAAAACATCCCGCTGGGTTAAAGCCGGCATGCTGGGGCTGGCGGGACTTCTGGCCATGACAGGTGTGGCATATGTGACGGCGAAAGCCGTCACCCCGGAGGTGGTGGTCTTCGATATGAAGGGAACCGTTGACCTGTTTATGCAGCAGTCCGCGCAGCTGCAGCTCGATGAGGACAAAGCCCGGGTGCTGACAACGCGTTTCAATACCGCGCTGTCAGACAGTCTCGGTGAATGGCAGGCAGCACATAACGCCATCATTCTGGTTAAACCGGCGGTGATGAGTCCGCAGCGGGATATCACGAATGAGATCCGTGCCGACATTGCGCGCCGCACTCAGGGGGGCCAGTGAAAAGACGACTGAAGCTGATGGGGATGTTGCTGATGATGCTCTCCGCCGGCAGCGGAGCGAAAGATCTCGGAACCTGGGGCAACGTCTTCGAGCCTGCAGAGCAGGACATGCTGGCGTTTATCCAGAATCGCCTGAAGGGAATGGAGCAGACGGGCGAACTTGACCGCCTGCGCAAAGAGGCAACGGAAAGAGTGAAGGAGCATGCGGTACGTCCGACGCCAGTGGAAGGGCTCACGAAAGCGAAGGAATACCGCAGCTTTGCCTGGGACCCGACATTTACCGTGAAGGAAACGATCACTGACATGCAGGGCAACGTGATCGCCCGGAAGGGCGATACGGTCAATCCTCTGGATAAGGTGCCTTTCAACCAGGTGCTCTTTTTTATCGACGGCGATGATAAGGAGCAGGTGAACTGGACCCGACAGCAGCTCGACGGTCAGACCAGCGTGAAGGTCATCCTGGTGAACGGCAACATCAAAGAAACCAGTGATGCGCTTAATGAACGTATCTACTTCGACCAGTCTGGCGTACTGACCCGTAAATTCGGTTTTGAGCACGTCCCCGCGCGGATCTCACGCGACGGCCGCGTGATGAAAGTGGAAGAAATTCCGGTATCAGGAGCAAAAAAATGAGTGCAACCACGTTAGGTGACCTGTTTCCCGAAATGCGTCAGGCGGTCACATCCCATCGCCGTTACGCCAGAAAACCGCGTACACCCGCAGAGATAACTCCGCGCATGGGAACAGCAGAACGGCTGAAGACGCTGTACCCCGAAATTGACTCCTGGCATCCGGTACTGGTGACCAAAGCCTGGCTCCACTGGTGTGAGCAGAACCAGCAGGACAGCCGGGAGCCGTCGAAACGTGATGAACGTTTCCCGGACTACATCATCCACCTCTTACTGGAGAACATGCGGGCCGAGGACAGCGCGAAACGTAAAAAAAGGCCGTCTATGTCTCTTTCTGAGCGCCTCGACAGGTTGTTCGCAGGCGAAGGGCAGGAGAACGCAGAATGTCACTGAGACACAATACTGGAACCAAAGGCAGTGAAGAGGAAGTGAATCGCCTCTGTCAGCTGTACCCTGAAATTGCATCATGGCAACCGGCGCTGATCACCGGTGCCTGGAATCAGTGGCGCGCTGAGAACCCGCATCTGCCGGCGATGCCGGAAAAACGTGACGAGGCGTTTCCCCTGTACCTAGTCAGGCTTATCCGCAACAGAATGGAGGAGATGAACGCATGGCGTTAATCAGCTGTTTCACCAGTCCCCAGGGGCTGCAGGGGATGCTCACCTGTTTGCGCGATACTGAGGGCATGACCGGTATTCTGGTCGTCGTTGCGCTACTCGCTGGCTGGATTGCTGTTCAGTATTTTGCAGATGCACGGCGTGTACGTCTGGCGCGGGAGAGCAGACCGGGAATACCCGTCTCTCTCCCGCAATTTGGCAGTGGCCGACATGCCGATATGGTTCATGCATTTGCTAACCGGGAATACTGGCAGGTGATGCTGGCCGAACTGGAGACAGGACTGACAGAAGCCGGTTACATACTGACGCGGGATAAATCACAGCGCTGGAGGTTGCCAGGGGCAGACCGGCAAAAAATCAGCCGACGGATTTTCCGGGCGCGTCTGCTGGCAATGACGCCGAGAGTGACTGAGCAGATGGTAAAAGACAGTGAAGACGCAGCGGTGAACGATGGTTATGCCGGCATGTTGCTTAATGTACTCATTCGCGGAAGTGAAAATGCAGGGTGGTACATCACAAAACCGGTACCGGAATTCGTCCCGACGAACTATCCGTTAAAACAGGTCACCATCACTGTCAGTGCAAAACAGTCTGTCCTGACGCGGGATGTGGTGAGAATCATCAACGATGTGGCTGAAAAAGTGAAAAAACAGCGTTCATTTCCTGAAACACCGGAACGTATTGCAGGTGGTGTCATTAGCACTGAACTGTTTTATGGAGCTGCGCAGCGGCAGGTTAAGGTGGCGCCAGGCTGGTTTAATTCACCGTCTGGAAATGATGTTCCTGACGATATCACCGAAGGACAATTCCCGCCGGCGGGTATGTCAGAATACCGGCATTTCATTGTCCGGGCGCAGGCTGGAAGGTTTTATACCCCGACTGCACTTGCCTTCTATATTGAAGAAGCTGGTCGCAGGATAGAACAGGGCGAATCCAGCGGAGCATGCTACGAAGATGACAGTGGCTATGCTTTCGCCGTGACGCCTGCAAAAAACACACCCTGATACAACCGCGCTGCCATTCAGGATGTTCGGTGCTCACTGCGTTGCGCTCCGCCTCAGCCTGAATGTCATCCCGGTTTCCGATTAACCCCCGACCAGGTAACGCCATGAAAAAAGACCCTGATACTGAAAAGGGGCAGAATGTTACAGCCGTTCGTCATGATGAAAAATCGGCTTTACGGCTTAAGGCCATTCTTGCAGAAAATCCCCTTTATTATCCCTCAATCGTGTTAAGAGCAGGCCTGCTGGCTCTTGAGGATATGTCCAAAGAGCAGCGGCTGACATTCATCATGAAAGCGGCTGATAAAGCGAAAAACCACTGACCATTTCTTAAGCCCTCCCGCCGTCCGGTGGCTGCGGCACGCCCGGAGATACCCCATGACTCACCCTGAAACGCTCAGGCCGGTGACGGTTACCCGTGACCGCAACGGCTTCTGGACGCACCCTCATTATTTTGCCCCCGCCAGTGATGAGGCCACGCAGACTGAATTTGGCGACTGGATGCGACAGCACAGGCTGACCTGCGCCACCCGCTGGATGGAAAATGACGCGCCTCCCCATGTTATCGCGGCCTGGGAAAAGGGCATACAGGACGTCAGTGACTGGCATCCCTCAGCGCCAGAGGGCGAGGGCTGGTTCATCGGCTCCATTCATGACACTGAGGACGGCCCGGTCTGTGTATGGCTGCGGGAGGTGAAATGAAGCACTTTTCATGGCTGGCCGGTGTGTTGC
Source organism: Enterobacter sp. SECR19-1250 (assembly GCF_013391025.1). Lineage (NCBI taxonomy): Bacteria > Pseudomonadati > Pseudomonadota > Gammaproteobacteria > Enterobacterales > Enterobacteriaceae > Enterobacter > Enterobacter sp. SECR19-1250. The sequence goes on from NZ_JACASJ010000040.1 coordinate 16,190, forward strand.
TGGTTCTTATTTCCTGGATGCCATCCCAGGCAACGGCCGCAGCCAGTAATGCCGGTGACGGCAGATGGGTGAATCCGATCACGGACGTTTGCTGGAAGTGCCTGTTTCCAATGACGCTCGGTAATATCCAGCTGGCATCCGGGCCACAGAAAGACACGTCCAACCCGTCTTCACCCATCCAGATTTGCCCGGTGGGGATTCTGTACCGCATCGGTCTGGCCATCGGGTTCTGGGAGCCAATGGCAATGGTGGACGTGACCCGTGAGCCGGGCGTCATGGTTAACATGGGCGGCTTTAAAATCGATCTCGGGCGAACGGGTACGGGAACCGCAGGGCAGAGTGACAGGCCCGCTGCTGGTACGTTCTACCACGTCCACTGGTATAAGTACCCGCTCATTTTCTGGTTGAACATCATCACCAGTCTGGGCTGTCTGCAGACCGGCGACATGGATATCGCCTATCTTTCCGAGGTCGATCCCCTCTGGAACGACAGCACACTCTCGATGCTGATTAACCCCGAGGCAGCACTGTTCGGCAACCTGATTGCTCAGGGGGCCTGTGCCGCTGACGCGGCCGCCGCATCCGCGGGCCTGCCGCTCTCGCCGTTGTTCTGGTGTGCAGGAAGCCAGGGGTCGATGTACCCGCTGACGGGCTTTACCAGTGGTGAGTTTTCTCCGCTGGAGGCCTCTCTGCTGGTAGGCGAGCGAATGGCGTTCAAGATGCATCGTGAGGGTCTGGTCTGGAACTCCATCGGCGCGGATACCGCCGTCTGCAACCAGTATCCATCACCGATCATCCCGAAAGAACGATGGCGATATCAGATGGTGAACATGTATCCCGAGACGAACAACTGTCATCCCTTCGGGGCCAGCACGCAGTTGTGGGGGACAACACATAACTCCCCGTCCTCCAAAAAGAACTTCGGTTATCTCTTCTGGCGCAAACGTAACTGCGTCTTCCTCTAAGGACATGACAATGAAAATCGCTTATCTCCGGGCGCTGACGATCAGCGTCATGATTGCTTTCGCGCCGTTGGCCAGGGCCAGCACACAGACCTATATTTCCGTTTCCGACCATAACTGGATCAAAGGTCAGCAGGACGCGCTGGCAGCCATGAAGGAAGACCTGCAGGGCCAATCGTCGACAGATTTGTCTTTGTTGCCACAGCGACAACAGGATTTGATTAACCGGCTGCAGGGGAATATCGCTGCACAATCCACCTCAATGGGGGAAAAAGATACCTTCCCGGCGATTTACTTTGTGAGCCTCGGCATACCGCGCGAAGGCCTGCTGCCCATGCTGAAAGACGCACGCCGTTACAACATACCGCCAACGTTGCGTGGACTGGTCAATAACGACATGCGCCAGACTGCGGCAGCCATGTTTGAGCTGAGCAAGGAGGACAAGGACGCCGGTGTGCAAATCGATCCGACACTGTTCACTCAGTACAATATCACCACAGTGCCCGCCCTGGTGGTGACCTGTCCTGGCCATCATGACGTTATCCGGGGAAGTCTGCCCCTGCAGCAGGCTCTGGAAAAGGTGGCAGAAAGCGGTGATTGTGCAGCAACGGCCCGCCATCTCCTGGAGGCTGCCAGATGAAAATACTCTTTTCAACGATGCTGATGCTTTTCCCGCTCCTGGCTGGCGCAGCCGATCCAGCCTTTGAGGCGGGTGCGAGTTTTGGCAAGGGCAATGCCTCTGCCGGTACGGGGGCCCTGAAAAATCCGGGTACCGTCACAGGAGCAATACCAGGCTATACCGCTAACCCACCGGAGAAAGGGTATTACGGCGGTGTGAATGGCGGCGACGGCGGACTGGCAAACAAAGGGCAGGCGGCCCTGCAGGGAAATGATGCGGCACAGTCGGTGATCAGTTCCGGTACCAAAAACCCGGCCCCCACAATTGACCCGAACGCCCCCTTTATTACCATCGGAAAAAATGCGGAGGGTACGGCAGGCGGGATCATGAATGGCACCAGTCAGCAGTGTAAGGAGACGACGGTATCAAAATCGACGTTTGAGAACTTTACCTGCGATCGGGATGTGGCCACCATCCAGACGTGCGGAAGAACAGCCAGTATCACCGGGCATTATGAGGATAACTACAGCTATAAGACCATCACCATTGATTCAGACAATCTGGACGTCAGCAGCCCGGAAGTGTCGTACAGCATGCCGGAAGGAACGGTGTATTCAGCGACGATGAATTACACGTTCAAGAAACATTTAGCGTTCAGCAACGATCTCTGGTTCCTGAACATTACGGCTCTCGGTTCACTGATGACGATGTACGAAACCTCCGGGTCGTATGACCTGCCCCCGGGTAAGAGTTTTACCGAAGGAGAGAAGCTGACCATCACGTTTAATAACAGACAAAAAGTACCCGAAAGGGTTGCCAGTATCTGGGAGATGGGTAAAACCAACCATATGTACCATTTTGTCATCACCATCGTTTACCGTACCGGTACAAAGGTTTGGGTTCCGCAGACGACCTGGACTGAAAGCTGTGGTTTTGACAAAAAAACGGCGCTGTCCAGTGCTGGCAGTACCTGTACTGAGCCTGGTGGCACCCGTACGGTAATCGTTGATGGCAAGGAGTACAGCCAGACAAACAGTTGCTGGGCCTGGTCGGATGAATACATGACGGGTACCAGTTCCCGGGGAAACTGCGGTTCACTGATGGATAATCCCGCCTGCACACTTTCTTCACATACCTGCACAACAACGGAATCCGGGGTATGTACTCACCAGTCGGAAACGTATCAGTGTCAGAAAACGTGGTCATCCAGTGGTCTTGTCTGCGGCGGGGAATACATCTGCAAGTCCGGGGCCTGTGATGAGACCAATGGTACCGGTGATAACGGGTTTGATACGGCAGTGGCCAAACTTGCGGGCCTGGCCTCTGCGGCAGAAGATGTCAGGGATCAGAACAGCACTATAGATGTCAGAGCGTTCACGGGTAAGGCCATGAGCTGCCGCAAGGCGTTTGCTGGCTTCTCAAACTGCTGTAAGGACTCAGGATGGGGACAGGATACCGGGCTGGCAGCCTGTAACGATGATGAACTTGCTCTCGGTAAGGCGAAAGCCAAGAAGATAACCGTTAGCGTGGGTGAACGTTGCGACCGTAAGGTGCTGGGAGCCTGCATTCAGAAAAGTAAGGTTTACTGTGTGTTTGACGGCAAACTTGCCCGCATCATTCAGGAGCAGGGGCGTCGCGACCAGCTGGGCGTTAAATTCGGCAGTGGTGACAGCCCGGACTGCCGGGGGATCACGGTTCCGGAGCTGCAGAGTATCGACTTCGACAAAATCAACTTCTCTGACTTCTACGAGGATTTGATGAAGAACCAGAAAATCCCCGATACCAGCGCGCAGGTCAAGCAGATTAAGGATCGCATCGCCGCGCAGGTGAACCAGCAGGGAGGTGGCAAATGAAGCGTGTCCTCTGTGGCCTGCTTATGGCGCTGGCGAGCCATACAGCACTGGCCGAGGAGATTGTGACGCCGGCTGAGCCGTTCACCGGCTGGTCCTGGTACAACGAACCGAAAAAGCCCCCTGAGCAGCCCCGGAAACCGCAGCAGCCAGCACCGCAGGCCATTCCGGATCTCAGCAAAATGTCCCCGATGGAGCAGGCCAGGGTGCTGAAAGGGTATACACAGGAGGCGCTTAACCGCGCCATCCTGTACCCCTCAAGGGAAAACACGGCGACGTTCCTGCGCTGGCAGAAGTTCTGGACGGACCGGGCATCGATGTTCAGCCAGTCCTTTGCGGCGGCGCAGCTGAGCCATCCGGACCTCGACTACAACCTGGAGTATCCGCACTACAACAGCATGGCGCCGTTTATGCAGACCCGTGACCAGCAGACGCGGCAGAGCGCCGTGGAGCAGCTGGCGCAGCAGTACGGTCTGTTCTACTTCTACCGGGGCAGTGACCCGATTGATGTGCAGATGGCGGGCGTGGTGGCTGACTTTGCGAAAACCAACGGGATCTCACTCATTCCGGTCTCGGTTGACGGACAGGTGGCGGCCACCCTGCCGCAAAGCCGTCCGGACACCGGACAGTCCCGGTCGATGAATATCACGCACTTTCCGGCGCTCTTCCTGGTTGACCCGCGCAACCAGAACTACCGTGCCCTGTCCTATGGCTTCATGACCCAGGATGACCTGTCAAAACGATTCCTGAACGTGGCCACCGGCTTTAAACCCAATTCCTGAGAGCTTTTTATGACAAAAACACTGTTTACCCTCATCCGCGATGCAGGGCGGGCTGCCCTGTATTCCTTCGTCCTCGGCCCGGCACTGGTGCTGTATGTGTTTGTGATGCTGGCGGCATCAGACGGCTCACTTTCCCGGCAATTCCTGACGACCTTTCATCACCTGACTGAGGGTGCGCCTGCCGACAAGGTGATGGGATGTGTTAATGAACATGAGATGGCAGGGCGTTTCTCGCCACCTGAACCCGGAGAGTCGTTAAAGCCCGTGCCTTCCGTTTTAGATAAAGCACCGCCTGAAGTGTTATGTCAGCGCGGGCCCGTTGACAGCGATTCATGGGTGCGTTCGGTTGATGCAACGTTGCGCTACGTCTGGATGATGTCCGCTATGTTGGGCTTTGGATTGTGGTTTGTTTTATATGGCCTGTCCCGGGCCGCTCAGCGTCGCATTTCACCAGACAGACATTCGGTTCTGGTACGGCAGAACAAGGAGACACAGGAATGAAACCAACTCTTCTCGCAGGACTGATTTTCTGGGGCACGATGGCGCGCGTACTGAGCGAGCTGATGACCTGGTCCGTGGAGCATACACAGCAGGGCCTGCTGTGGCTGTGCAATGGGATGTGGGCCGGGGCGGCTGGCATGGTGATTTATGCCGGTTATCGCTGGTACCGAGACGAAAGAGGGCAAACGCATAAGGAAGGCGACCATGAACATTAAAACCGGACTCACGGCTCTGTTGATGTGCCTGCCCCTGCTGGCGAACGCCGGGGCGCGCGAGGAGTTAATGGCGCTTGAAGCGACAAAAACGGCCTCAACTGACGCTGCAGCCGTCACCGCCTCCTCCATTCCGGTACCTGCGCCGGCCAGCCTGATGGCGCTGCCGGACGGACGTCAGGCTAACATGAAAGATTATGCCGTGGTGCTCTTTATGCAGGCACACTGCCAGTACAGCGCGAAGTTTGACCCTCTTCTGAAGGGCTGGGCCGATGAGCATGCAATTAAGGTCTATCCGTACACCCTGGACGGTGGCGGCGATATCGCCTTTCCGACGCCGATGATCCCGCGCAAGAGCGATCTTAAATCGCCCATTGCAGACGAGATTGTGACCTTCTTCGGAAACGGGCTGCCGATTGCGACACCGACGGCCTTTATGGTCAACGTCAACACCCTGAAAGCCTACCCGCTGACCCAGGGTGTGATGGACATCCCCGCTCTTGAGAGCCGTATGGCCAGCCTGATTCAGGCTGACATGGACAACGTCGATCCGAAAACGCTGCCGCCCATGCCGGCAAGCGCGCAGGTCACCCCTCAGTAATACAAACGGACTACAAAATGACGACAAATACGTATGCGTTATCGCGTACCGAGCGCGTGTGGCTGTTATTCAGCGTGACGCTGCTTGTGTCCGCAGCATTCTATGGGGTACTGGCCCACCGGGTGGTCAGCGTCCTGAACCGTCCTGAACTGACAACCTGTCTGCAGGACTTTCCGGTGCTCCTGCTTATCTCGCTGAGTATCGGCTTCTTTTTCACCGTCACCGGGCTGTACGTCTGCCGGCAGACCCTGGTCAGGAAACCCCGGGAGGAGATTGCATGAGGCACATCAGACTGAAGACGTTTATCCGAAACCAGGCTATCGGGATACTGAAAGACAGTAGTGAGGATACGGAAACCCGAAAATGGACGGATTTGTTAACCCTGAAACTGTTTTATGCCTTAATTTTTACCGCCGTAGTCGAAAGGGTATATGTGAAGTGCGCCATCACAACGCTCAGTGCGATGTCCGTTGACCGCGCCGAACAGTTTACGCTCTCGCTTCTTATCCACTATCCGCAGTACCTGTTGTGGGGCGTTATGGCCGCGATTATCGCGCTCATTGCGGTGAATTTACTCGTCTGCAGCTGGCTCTGTCTGGCCACATATCTTTGCTGCAAACTGAACCGTGCTGACATCCCGGCAGGCAAGGATACGCAAGCTGTGGAGGTGCCTAATGATTAAGGCGCTTATTACGGCAGGGATTGTGTTCTTCTCAGGTCTGGCAGCGCTGCCTGCTCAGGCGGACGTCAATGGTGACCTCAACGGCTTCTTTGGCAAGCTGGGCTACAGCGGCAACGTCTCTCAGGCGCAGGCCTGGCAGGGGCAGGCGGCCGGGTATTTCTCCGGCGGGTCAGTCTACCTGCGAAACCCCGTCAAAAACGTTCAGCTGATCTCGATGCAGCTGCCGTCCCTGAACGCTGGCTGCGGCGGTATCGATGCCTACCTGGGGTCATTCAGCATGATCAGCGGTGAGGAAATTCAGCGGTTCGTGAAGCAAATCATGAGTAACGCGGCTGGCTATGCCTTCGACCTGGCACTGCAGACGATGGTCCCGGAGCTGAAGCAGGCGAAAGATTTCCTGCAGAAGCTGGCCAGTGATGTTAACTCCATGAACATGAGTTCGTGCCAGGCCGCTCAGGGCATCATAGGCGGGTTGTGGCCCGTAACGCAGGTGTCACAGCAGAAAATCTGCCAGGACATTGCCGGCGAAACCAACATGTTTGCTGACTGGGCGGCCTCCCGCCAGGGCTGCACCGTCGGAGGACAGGGGGATAAAGTCACGGCCAAAGCCGGCGATGCAGAAAAAGACCAGGTACTGAAAAACAAAAACCTTATCTGGGACACGCTCAGTAAGAACGGGCTGCTTGGTAACGATCGCGCCCTGAAGGAGCTGGTCATGAGTACTGTCGGCTCCATCATTTTCAACAAAACCGGAGACGTGACAATCCTGACGCCGCTGGTCGATAACCGCGACCTGATTAAAGTCCTGATGCGCGGAGGAACAGCGAAGGTCTACGGGTGCGATGAGGCAACACTCTGTCTGGGGCCTGTCGTCACTAACCTGACGATTACTGAGTCCAACGCTCTGGTCACACTGGTCAAAAACCTGATGCTCTCGATGCAGAACAAACTTGTCGATGACAAACCGCTGACCGATCAGGAAAAAGGCTTCGTGAACACCACCTCTGTGCCGGTACTGAAATACCTGACCAACGCCCAGAGTATGGGGATGAGCGCCACGTACCTCCTGCAGGTTTCCGACTTCATCGCGCAGGACCTGATGATCCAGTACCTCCAGGAACTGGTGAAACAGGCAAGCCTGTCTCTGGCGGGTAAGAACTTCCCGGAAGAGGCCGCTGCGAAGCTGCGCGACAACATCATTCATGCCCAGGGACTGCTGGCCGACATGAAGCTGCAGTCTGCGGCAGACCAGAACGCACTGGACGGCATCGACCGCAACATGCAGTACCTGCAGCAGCAGGTGTCCACCATTGTTTCAGGCTCCTATCAAAGCAACTATCACTGGGGTGATCGCTGATGCTTGAGATATACACCATTTATGGCGGGGGAATGTGGAAAACGGCGCTGGACGCCGTTGTCACCCTTGTCGGTCAGAATACCTTCCACACCTTAATGCGTATTGCCGGCACCTTCGGGGTGCTGGCTGTATTGCTCACTTTCATCAAACAACGTAACCCGATGGTCTTCGTCCAGTGGCTGGCGATCTTCATGATCCTGACGACCATCCTGCTGGTACCGAAACGTTCAGTACAGATAATTGACCTCTCAGACCCGGCTGCGGTGTGGAAAACCGACAATGTACCGGTCGGTCTGGCGGCCATCGCGTCACTGACGACCAGCATCGGTTACAAAATGGCATCGGTGTACGACATGCTGATGGCCAGGCCCGACTCGGTAACCTACAGCAAGACCGGTATGCTGTTTGGCTCGCAGATTGTGGCGGAAACCAGCGACTTTTCCACGCAGAATCCGGAGCTGGCACAGATGCTGCCGGACTATGTGGAAAACTGTGTGATCGGCGACATTCTGCTGAACGGTAAATACACCATCAATCAGCTGCTCAATTCCACTGACCCGCTGACGCTGATAACCAGTAACCCAAGCCCGCTGCGGGGCATCTTTAAGATGACCTCCACCTCGCGTCAGTTCCTGACCTGTCAGCAGGCGGCAACGGAGATTAAGACGCTGGCGAATACCGACGTCAATCCGGGCAGTGCGACGTTCACCTGGCTGACGCGGAAGGTCTTCGGCAACAAGCTGAATGGCGCCTCGCTTCTGGCCAACGCTATGGGTGAGAGCTACGGATTCTTCTATGCCGGGGGAATGACGGCTGCGCAGATCATGAAGAACAACATCACGAACAGTGCAGTCCGGCAGGGGATTAAGGGTTTTGCCGCTCGCTCATCCGACACGGCTAACCTGCTGAACCTGGCCACCGAGAACGCAGCAACCAAACAGCGTCTCAGCTGGGCGGCGGGTAATGAGCTTGCCACCCGTACACTGCCGTTTGCACAGTCCCTGCTGATGCTTATCCTGGTGTGCCTGTTCCCGCTGATGATTGCGCTGGCTGCATCAAATCACACTCTGTTTGGGCTGAACACCCTGAAAATATATGTTTCCGGGTTTATCTATTTCCAGATGTGGCCGGTGATGTTCGCCATTCTTAACTATGCCGCCAACTACTGGCTGCAGAGTCAGTCCGGGGGCACGCCTCTGGTGCTGGCCAACAAGGATGTGGTGGCACTGCAGCATTCGGACGTGGCGAATCTGGCAGGGTATCTGTCGCTGTCCATTCCGGTGCTGTCGTTCTATCTGACCAAGGGTGCTGCGGCGATGGGCTCTCAGGTGGCAGGCAGTGTCCTCAGTTCGGGCGCCTTCACGTCGGCAGGTGTGGCAGCGACCACGGCGGACGGAAACTGGTCGTTTAACAACATGTCAATGGACAATGTCAGCCAGAACAAGATGGATACCAATCTGATGCAGCGTCAGGGCCAGCAGACGTGGCAGGCAGATAATGGTTCCACGCAGACGCAGACGGCCGGTGGCCATACGGTTATCGACGGCTCAGGCGCAATGTCGAATCTGCCGGTGAACATGAAGCTCAGCCAGCTGGCCAGCAGTGGTTTCCAGGAGTCAGCCCGCCAGTCCCAGGTCCAGGCGCAGACGGCGCTCGATGGCTACAACCACAGCGTCACCAGTGGCTGGTCGCAGCTCTCACAGCTGTCTCACCAGACCGGTACCAGCGACAGCCTGACCAGCGGCAGTGAAAACAGCCAGGCCACTAACGCAACGCGCGGTGCCAGTATGATGATGTCTGCTGCAGAGAATTACGCGAAGGCGAATAATATCTCTACGCAGGAGGCTTACAACCAGCTGATGTCAAAATCTGTTGAAGGCAGTGTTAATGCTGGAGCAAGCGGTAAATTTAACACCGGCGATCAGGCATTCGGGAAAATTGGGAAATGGGCTACTGGAGTCAGTGCAGAAGCACATCTTGGTGCAGAAGTTAAAGGGGCGAGCGGAAGCTCGCATGGTACCCAGGAAACTCACTCCAGTAATCAGGATATGCGACACGACCAGAACAGCCAGGCAGTTAATGACTTCCGGCAGGGTATGGATATGGTTAAAAGTAGCCGAATCACCGAGGGTGCAAACCATTCCGAGAATGCAGCAAGCAGCAATGTTCAGCAGTTTGCCGCAACACTCAATGATGCTGAAAGCCAGTACCATCAGTACACCACCAGTTCAACGCAGAGTAACGAGTTCAGTCGTATGGCCACCGTTGCTCAGAACCAGAGTGCAAGCCTCGATACGAACTATACGCAGGAGTTTGTGGACTGGGCGGCTAATAAATACGGTGATAAGGCTCAATCCATGCTGACAAGTGCGCCGTCGGCGCGAGAAGCGGCAATGGAATTCGTTAATGAGCGTCTTAAACCTGAAATTATGGGCGACTATCAGCAGGGGAGAGCGGATCTTAGAAGCGGTAATGAGCATGCGGCATTCAGCGGTGAGCATATTGTTCAGCCAGCCCATGGCAGTCAGCAGGTATCAGGTCCATCCGGTAATGTTGGAGGAGTAAATTACAGTTCTCTGGATGGCGATGCTCATAACCAGGGAGGTGTTGGCAATGTCCAGACATCAGGAACGACTCAGGTCACAGGTTATGGAGGCCAGCAGGGTGGGCAGGTTACACCTGCAGGTGAAAATATTTCAACCAGAACAACCGAGTCTGTTTCGCGAGGGAATGAGCAACCAACAAATCATGAAGGACAATCTGCCGGACAGAGAAGCAGCTCGGGTAATATCACCTCGTCCGTAAGTATGGTTAACACCGGAAGACACTCAACTGCAGATCAAAATGCCGGCCATATTGCAGAATCACATCCGGAGTTCCGTCATTCAGGAGTCGTTAGGGAGCAAGGGACCGTGCATGGCCAGGAAAGTGAAATTACTCATAACAGTTCTGGTATTAATGTCGGCGGCGAAAAAGTACGTGGTGGTGCTATGCAGGAGGCATACAAAGAAAATCAGGCTAAGCTGCACGAACATTCCTCGCAGGGTTTTGGTCCACAGAATGAGTTACAACGACGAGTGGCGGAACAAAGATCTGAAAATGAGCATAAAATCAACGAATCTGCTGGAGAAATTGGTAAAAAACAATCCACTGTTCAGGCATCCAGTGATATATTGAAAGGAGAGCTTCATAATTCACAAAGTTCATTCTCGAATGGTTTAAATAAAGAGAAAATCAGTCAGGGGGAATCATCTCCTGCTGAACATGATGATGAAATGAAACGTAGATTAGCTGAGCTAAGAGAAAGGAAGACGGGCTGATTAGGAGGGTATATGGCATTCTCAAATGGTGATGCAAAAAAAGAAATTGCTGAGATTATCTCAGGGATTAGTAGTGATGAACGTCCAGTTTCATCGCCGAAGAAGGCTTTCCAGATTGTAGCTATATACCCTGTAATTATGATCCTCACAGCTATTCTGATGTGGTTTGCTTATTCTGTCAGTCTGATTCAAGCAGGAGATAATAGTGGGCTAGGCTGGAAGTTCTATCTTGAAGCAGCTCAGCTCGTTTTAGGGTATGGAGGATGGATATCTATAGGGGCGACAGCTGTTGTAGCAATATTCTTCATACTCATAAATTATTCTACTGTACTGGTATATCTATCTATACCTGAAGATATCAGGAATCGTTCGACATTAATCACTTCCTTAAGGTCCACAGTTAAGAAAATAGCCTTGTACCTATGGGGTAGCGCCACCTTGTTATCTCTCGTAGGGATGATAACGGATTGGGGGATTTTACTGGCAGGGAGTATTCCAGCAGTTTTATTCATTTCAATATTTGTTACTAATGGATATCTTGGAATACAGAGCACTCGTTACGGTCTGGGGCTATTGATGTCAACGGCCAGTAAGATGATGAGTAGATAGGAATGGTCAATATTCTATCTTAAGTGAAATTTAACCTCTGATGAAAATACATTGCCGGAACTTCATACGTAGCCGGGATTTTTATCCCTTCTCGCTGTAAATTAACCTTCAAATCTGCCGATAACGTCTCTGTTAGCTATGTCTCGCTAACGGGGACGTTTTTCTATGCACAGGAAGAATCTATGAAATTAAAACAATTAGCCGTTGTAGGTCTGATCGCTTCTACTCTTGCACTGTCAGGTTGTGGTGCCATGTCCACTGCGGTGAAGAAACGTAATCTCGATGTCAAAACCCAGATGAGTGAAACCATCTGGCTGGAGCCATCATCAGAGAAGACCGTTTATTTGCAGGTCCGTAATACTTCCGACAAGGACATGTCCGGTCTGCAGGCACAAATTACAAATGAACTGGCCGCCAAAGGCTACCGCATCACCAGTTCTCCGGACGCCGCCTACTACTGGATTCAGGCGAACGTACTGAAAGCCGAAAAAATGGATCTGCGTGATGCGCAGGGCTTCCTCAAGACCGGGTACGAAGGTGCGGCAATGGGAGCGGCACTGGGCGCGGGTATTACGGCGTATAACTCGTCTTCAGCTGGCGCAACGCTGGGTGTAGGGCTGGCCAGTGGCCTGATTGGTATGGCTGCAGATGCAATGGTTGAAGACGTGAACTACACGATGGTGACCGATCTGCAAATTTCCGAGCGCAGCAAGGCGACCGTCACGACTGACAATATCGCGGCACTGAAGCAGGGAACCTCAGGCGTCAAGCTACAGACCAGCTCAGAACAGGGCAACCGCGCTAAATACCAGACCCGTGTGGTATCCAATGCCAACAAGGTAAACCTCAAGTTCGAAGAGGCGAAACCTGTCCTGGAAGCTCAGCTGGCCAAATCCATCGCCGGCATCATGTAATACCCTGCGGCTGTGGCGACCGTCACAGCCTGTTCCCCCTCAGACTGATATTCACCGTGTTCTTCCCGGAGCCGGGTGCGTCAGTGCTTTCTGTCAGTTACCAGTAATTACGCTTCCTCGCATGGCTGCGCCAGGCGCAGCCCTGTCTGCGGCGAGCGTTGCGTCCTTAATTTCAAAGGAGTTCGTCCATCATGATGCATCAGATAAATGAACGTGCAGATTACTCAGCAGAATTCTGGTCACTTATCCATCTGGAAAGCGAACTGATGGCAGCAAGGGCCTGGATGAATGTATTCGGTTCACTTCCTGAGGGGCAGGGTATGACCATTGTTGCTTTCTGGGCTGGATATGAATTTACCCTTTATGATCTGGAGCCCCGGGAGTGGCATTCACCGGTTTATAAGGATGTGGCCTCGTCAGTCCGTTCTGTGGCTGCATACATTAATAAACAGGACTGGGAGGACGGATGTCAGCAGGCCAGGTATGAACTGAGTCAGATGGAATAACCTGACGATTAACCCCCACGCGGTACCACATTTTTTCATCCCCCTTTTCAACGTTTCTTCTCTGATAACACACATCACCGCACAGGTGATGCGATAACGGCTGGACAACACTCTATGAGCTTCGCAGGAAAAAACCTCACCCAGGGCGGGCAGATGACCGCCTACCGCTGGCGCATGTTCATTCAGGTGAACAACTGGATAGGATTCTGGATCTTCATCCTGTTCGCCGTACTGACTACCGCCATCTTTCTCTGGCGAATCCCTCAGGAAGCCCTGGATAACGGTTCCCTGTGGTGGTTCGCCAGTATCAACAGCAGCTTTATCGACCTTATGCCAGCATCGGGAACGCCAAAAATCTACGACGTTCACTACTGGTATGCGCCTACCGCGACGGCAATGGTGCTGAAGATGACCCTGCCGCAGATTTATACCGACCCGTACATGCAGGCGATGGGCGACCAGTGCCTGCGTGAGCTGCAGTGGGCAGCCGGTGCCAGTGGGCTGTTCAGTATGGTGGTGTTTATCGCCGTGACCTGGTTTATCGCGAATATCGGCAGAAAGGAGAGCGAGGACGAATATCTCTCCGGCATGCAGTTGACCGACAAGCCATCGGAAGTGAATAAATTGCTGCGCCAAAACGGTGAATTGTCCGATCTGCGGGTGGCTGATTTACACATGGTTAAAAGGGCTGAGGTAATGAATTTCCTCATGCATGGCACCATTAACGTGGGTAAATCGACCATCATCCGCTGGCTTCTGGACTACATACGCAAACGTGGTGACAGGGCTATCATTTACGACTCCGGCTGCACCTTCACTGAAACCCACTACAACCCCTCCACCGATTTCATTCTTAATGCACACGACGAACGCTGTGCTAACTGGCAGATGTGGGGTGAGTGTATTGATGCGGTCGACTATGACAACCTGGCTGCCAGCCTCATCCCGGTAGAAGGGGAGTCCGACCCATTCTGGGTTTCAAGTTCACGGACCATCTGCGCTGACCTCGCTATACGGATGTCGGTTGATCCGGACAGGAGTATAGAAAAGTTCCTCAAAACCCTGCTGTCACTCAGCATGAAAAGTTTGCGTCAATATCTTGTCAATACGCCTTCAGCCAACCTGGTTGAGGAGAAGATCGAGAAAACAGCCATATCCATTCGCTCCGTGGTAACCAACTATGCCAAAGCGCTGCGGTTTCTTCAGGGACTGGATGACGGCACCAAACCACCTTTCACCATTCGGGAGTGGATGACGCAGGAGCGATATGACAGCAGCTGGCTGTTTATTTCCACTCAGGCCCGACACCGCAAAAGTGTACGCCCGCTGATCTCACTCTGGGTGTCGTTGGCCACATTGTTACTGCAGAGCATGGGGGAAAACAGCGAGCGCCGGGTGTGGTTCATTCTTGATGAAGCACCCAGCCTGCAGCGCATCCCCGAGCTGGCTGAGACGCTGGCGGAAGCGCGTAAGTTCGGCGGCTGTTTTGTGCTGGGAATGCAGAACATGGCGCAGCTGGTTCACGTCTACGGCCGCGAGCTGGCCAAAAGTATCTTTGACCTGATGAATACCCGTATGTACGGACGTTCGCCGAGTGCGGAGATGGCCAAAGTGGTGGAGGAGGAGCTGGGCAACCAGCGTAAGCGCAAAATCCGTGAGCAGAACAGCTACGGTCTGGATCAGGTGCGTGACGGTGTGTCCCTCGGCAAGGACGAGGTCAATAACCCGATTGTCGACTACGAGCAGATCATGCGTCTGCCAAACCTCAACTTCTACGTGCGCCTACCGGGTGAGTATCCGGTCGTTCGTCTGAAGCTGAAATACCGTCCATTTAAAAAACGTCATGCTGGTCTGATCGAACGCAATATTCACGATGCTCTCAGTCCGGAACTTGAGAGGGTGATCCAGGCGAATGAGCGTGCAGCGACTGCTGCAGGTCTGACCTTCCCGACCGGCGATGAAGTGCTGGAGAAGGGGAACGAGACATCATCTGCAGCTGGCGGTCCTGCTCCGGTTTCGTCTGCAGGCGCATCCGGCTCTCCGGCAGCATCGCCCGTCGAAAAAGTGGCTCGTACCCGAATGGAGGAACCGAAACCCTCGCGCAGCGCAGCCCCTGAACTGAGGCCGGTACCATCAAGGGAGCCCGTCACATCGCGAACAGAACCAGTGGTCCCGGAAGTTGTAACTGAAAGTCACAGCACGGTGACAGACCCTGTCACTGGAGACAAAAAAGACAATGTTGTCTCTCTTCGGCCCTCGAAACCTGCACCAAATCATCAAAAAGGGACCGCGTCCCTTAATCCGGAAATTCCAGCAGCACTGCAAAAAATCCGCAGCAGAACCCAGCTGGATATTCCCTCCGAGCCTGCTGCGGCTGGCGCGCTGGGAATGCTGAAACGGCGGCTCAGTACCAAAGCCACCTCAGACGGAGGCGAAGATCAGGCCAGCGAGAATGCGGGCGAATCCATGAACCTGGATATGAAGGTGACGGCACTGCCTGACGGCGGCCTGAGTCTGGCGACGGCAGGGAAGTCAGTGACACCGAAAACCCCGGATGAAGCCCACGGTACTCACCGGCAGCTGGCGCAGGAAGAAGAGAACATTTTACTTCACCGTCACGCGGACGACTCGGGTTACGACGAAAACGACCATTACTATTACGACAGAGAGCCTGAATTATGATGTCAGTCGCCCCAGTAGCGTCAGCCGGCGAGGCTGCAGGCTACTACAGCAATTCCGATAACTACTATTTTCTGGGTAGCCTGCAGAGCCTGTGGATGGGAGAGGGTGCAAAAGCGCTGGGTCTGGAGGGCAACGTCCGTGGCGATGATCTGACGGCCGTGCTCGAGGGACGTCTTCCGGACGGTTCACGGCTTGGCAAGGAGGTTAACGGACAGCATGTCCACCGCCCGGGCCATGACCTGACTTTTTCCGCCCCCAAAAGCGTGTCCATTCTGGCTCTCATCGGCAACGATAAAGAAATGCTGGAAGCACACTACCACGCCGTCCGCGTGGCGGCCGGCTATGTGGAGAAGCTCATCTCGGCCCGGAACACCAAAGACGGCGTTACGTCCATCGTACACACCGGCAAGATGGTCGCGGCCGCCTACACGCATGACACGTCACGTAACCTCGACCCGCTGATACACACTCATCTCCTGGTTGCCAATATGACGGAGTATGCGGGCAAATGGAAAGCTCTGGCCACAGACTATATCCATAACGCCGGCTTTATCGAGACCGTCATGAAGCACCAGGTCACGCTCGGAAAAATCTATCGAGGTGCCCTTCGCGAACGTGTTGAAGCGCTCGGCCACGAAGTGAAAGAGGTCGGCAAACACGGCATGTGGGAGATTAAGGCAATTCCGGATGAAGTTGTGGATGAATATTCCTCCCGTGGCCGGGAAATCAGAGGGGCCGTGGGGGCTGAAGCCACGCTGCGCAGCCGGGATGTGGCCGCCAAAGATACCCGCAGGGCGAAAGTTGACCCTTCGCGGATGCGCCTGATGGAGCGCTGGTTGGGTCAGATGAAGGAGAAGGGATTTGACCTGAAGGCGTATCAGGAAAGCGTGGTGCCGCGTGATGCAGGTCTTCGTGAGACCGCGCCTCAGCCGGAGCGAGATCACCAGGTTAAGCCGGTTCCTGCCGGGCCTGAACAGGCTTCTTTGCAGACGTCGTCCACGGCAGAAAAGAGCGTCGATACACCTGCTCAACCCGCAGAACGGGAGAGCCTGTCCCGTCAGCCAGTACCACAACAGACTGACACGCTGCGTCAGCCGGCACAAACCGGCCCCGAAAAAACGCCGGCGACCAGAAACTTTCCCGCAGCGCAGCGGGACACTGAAATACCCCGCCCGGAACTGGCTGAGGCTGTCCGGTTGGCCATCTCGCAGCTCAGCGACAGTAAAACGCGCTTCACCTTTGGCGAGTTGATGATGACCACCGCTGAGCTGAGTGAACGGCTGCCGGAGATTAAGGATATTCGTGTGGCCATCGATGCGGCGCTGAAGGACGGCATGATTGTGCCGCTGGACAGTGAGAAAGGGGTCTTCACCTCCCGTATTCACCTGCTGGATGAACTCTCGATCCAGGCGCTGAGTCAGGAACATCTCAAATCCACAAAAGTCGTCAGTTTCACCCGTCCGGCGCAGTACGCGCCGGCGGCGCTGGAAGTGGTGGAGAAAGACGCCCTGGTTCTGATGAATGCCCCGTCAGGCGTGGCGGGTATCCGTGACCTGACCGCGCAGCTGGCCGGTATTGCCGGCGCGAACGGTCGTGACGTTCAGGTGCTGGCCAGCTCTGCCGAGCGCGCCATTTCGCTGGCGAAATCCGACGATTTGCGGGAACGGATTATCAGCCGGCAACATGTTCTGAGCGGTGATTTCCGCCTGAAACCCCAGAGCACGCTGATTATCGAAGGGGCAGAGCGTCTGGGATTAAAGGAGACGCTGGTACTGCTGGGCGAAGCGCGGGCGCAGGACGCACAGCTGGTTTTTCTCGACAGTGCCGGGCGTCAGGCGAACGGTAATGCCATGTCCGTGCTGGAGTCCGCGGGGGTTGCCCGCTCCCGCCGCACTGAGCCGGCGCCCGGGCTGGAGGCCGAAGTGGTCAGTATTCCGAACAAACGCGACCGTTACGAGGCGCTGGCCAACCGGTTTGCAGAGCTGAGCGGAGGCAGTGAAAACGTCACCGCCGTTGTGGTCGGCAGGCGTGAACAGGCACAGCTGACGGGCCTGGTACGTGAGGCGCTGCAGAACGCAGGACAGCTGGGGCGTGACGGCGTGGAGATAGAGGCCCGGCAGCCGGTCTGGCTCGACAGCAAAACGCGCCGCATGCCCGGTTCATACCGTCCCGGCATGGTACTTGAAGATCGCACGGACGCAAAAGCGCGTAAGTCCTATGTGATTGACCGGGTGCATGAGGACACGCGAGTCCTCTCGCTCATCGACGGGGACGGCGTGCTGACCCGGATGAAAATCGGGGATATCAGCGCTGACTGGCGTCTCTTCAGCCGTGAAACCCTCAGCGTGGCCACCGGCGAAAAACTGCTGGCTGTGGCGGGGGATCGTGAGCACAGCCTGAAGGCAAAAGATCGTCTTGAGGTGACCGGGATAAGTGAAAAGGGGATTGAGGTGAAACGGGGGGAAGAGACCCTGACGCTGCCAAAAGACCAGCCGCTCTACCTGTCACATGCCTACGTGACCGCGCCGGGCGGCCGGGATAACGACACCGGTGTGGTGCTGGCCGCGCTGAACAGTCGCGACATCTCATCCCAGACCATGAACTCGCTGGCGCAGAGTGGTCACCGGGCGGAAGTGTTCACCGCCGAAGTGCAGGATCGGGCAGAAGCCCGGCTGCAGCGCATGAAGACCAGTGCCTCTCCCGTGCAGCTGGTCAGAAGTCTGAGTGGCCACGATGACGTCAGCCAGGCGGTTGACTCGCTGCATGACAGCGTCCGGACGGACGCCGGGCTGGCCGTCTGGCGTGCCATCAATGACCAGCGCACTGTGGTGTTCAGCGAACTTAAGCTGGCGACGGAGGCGCAGAAATATCATCCCGACCTTGAAGCCATCGGGAATGAAATTGGCGCGATGATTAAAAATGGCGAGCTGTTGTCCGTATCCGCAGGGGGAGAGCCGGTACTGGTTTCCCGGTCCACATGGGAGATGGAGAAAGCCATTCTGCGTGTGGTGGCGGAAGGGAAAGGTACGCAGCAGCCCTTGCTGGAACAGGTACCGGAGGCCGTGCTGAACGGACTCACCGATGGCCAGAAAAAGGCGACCACCCTGGTGCTGGGCACCACGGATCAGTTTATCGGGATTCAGGGCTATGCCGGCGTGGGGAAGACCACGCAGCTGAAGGCCGTGAAAACCGCGCTTGAAACCTTACCGGCAGATGTTCGCCCAGTACTGATGGGTCTTGCCCCGACGCACCAGGCAGTGAAAGAGATGAGCGACGTCGGTGTCCGGGCGCAGACCATCAAATCCTTTATCGTTGAACATGACCAGGCGACGGCCGCAGGCGGTAAGCCCGACTATAAAGGACAGGTGTTTCTTATCGATGAGTCCTCAATGGCAGGCAACCAGGATACGGCGGCCCTGTTCCAGGCCATTGCCAGCGGCGGCGGTCGCGCGGTCTCGATGGGGGATATCGACCAGTTTGAATCGGTCGACGTGGGCGCGCCGTTTAAGCTGATGCAGGAGCGCAGCCCGATGGATGTGGCCATCATGAAGCAAATCGTCCGCCAGAAAGACCTGCAGCTGCGCGGTGCCGTTCACGACATCATTGATAACCGGATCGATGCGGCCCTGCAGCGCATTGAAACCCAGCCGGCTGACCGTGTGGCGCGTAGCGCTTCAGCCACGCTCCCGGGGAGTGCCATTCAGGAAACGGAGACGCCCGTTAACGACATCGTGGCTGACTGGACGGACCGGACGCCGGAGGCGCGGTCCCGTACCCTCATTATCACCCAGCTGAACGCTGACCGTCGTGCGGTAAATGCCGGCATTCATGCTGTGCTGGCTGCCCGGGGAGAGCTGGGGGAGAAGGCCATTACGGTGCCGGTGCTCGATAAAATCACCCACACCCGTCATGAGTTTAACAAAACCGATGCCTGGGAAGCCGGGATGGTGGTTAAACGCGGCGATCGCTACCAGGACGTGCTGGCCGTTGACCGCAACGGCAGTACGGTCACGGTACGTGATGAGGAAGGGAAGATTGGACTGTATTCCCCGAAGCAACTCATCACCGGCGACGTGCAGCTGTTTCGCCGCAGCGAGAGGGAAGTCCGCGCCGGCGATCTGCTGAAGTTCACGGCGACAGACAAGGAGCAGGGACAGATGGCCAGCCAGCGCTATACGGTCGAGTCGGTCAGCGAAACGGGCAATATTCGTCTGAAGGGGGAAAACGGCCGCATCACCATCAATCCTCAGGCCGTCAGGGCGCAGCAGCATATTGACTACGGCTGGGCTGTCACCGGGTACGGTGCTCAGGGGGCCAGTAGCGATTATGTCATTGCGCTTGAGGGCACGGAAGGCGGGCGTAAGGCACTTGCCTCCCGTCGCGCCTTCTACATCTCGGCCTCGCGCGTGAAAGAGCACGTCCAGATTTATACCGACGGGAAGGCGGACTGGGTTAAGGCGGTAAAAACGCCGGAGCGGGATATCAAAACGGCGCACGATGCGCTGGCGCCAGAAACGCAGCGTAAACAGGCGAAAGCCATCTGGGCAATGGGACAGCCGGTGAATAAAACGGCCATTGGCCGCGCCTGGGTACGCCATCAGGGCATGCAGGATGCGTCACTGACGGCAAAAATCATCCCGGCCACCCGGCGCTTTCCCGAACCGGCGCTGGCGCTGCCGGTGTATGACAACAACGGCCGTAGTGCGGGCCTGGCCCTGGTTTCCCTGGTTGCCAGCCCGGAAGGGCGGATGACACAGGGGGAGACCCGGATGGCCATGACAGAACGTGCCCGTGGTGCGGTACTGCAGCGAAGCCAGTCCGGCAACACGATTGTGGTCAGTGACCTGGCGGCCGCGCTCGATGCAGTACGACATCACCCGAAGGACGGCGTGGTCTGGCAGACCGGCGATGAACCGCCTTCAGCATGGTTGCTTAAGGTGAGCGGCGGGACAAAACAGGATGTCTCTCCGGGTATTGTCTCCACGCTGACGGACGAGCAGAACGTACAGCAACTGCGAGAACAGCTGCTGGCAGACCAGGTTCGCAATGAAGAAGCCGGACGGAACAGGCAGCCGGAGTCGTTGCCGCCGGAAATTCCGCAGGAAGAGGTGATAAGACTGAAACCGGAAGACATTAATCCGCGTAAACCGGAACCACTCACCCCGGATGCGGATGTGATCGCCAGGGTGAGTGGTGAGGAAAACACCGGTGGACAGGAAATGAAAGCTGCTGCAGGTGTCAGGAGTGAGCTGGAAGGTGCTGACAAGGCATCCGGTGAACAGTCGCGGGCATCGCGTGTGATTGCAGATCTGGCAAACGCTGAGCGCGACATGCTCAGGGTGGCAGAAAACACTGAACGCGGCCGCATGCCGGAGCGAGAAGAACAGACCCTCACCCGTACCATTCAGAAAGAACGTTAATTCCTCTTTTAACCATGAGAATCAGGCAATGAAAAGACATAAATTAGCGGTATTATTAGTTACAACATACATTGGCTTTATTGCAACGGCACACGCTTCGGCCCCGCAGCCGGTCTTCAGCCCGGAGCAGGAGGCCCGTATTGGCGAAATCGCAGCAGACTACCTGGTGTCCCACCCGGAGATACTGGTGACGGTCAGTCATAAGCTGCGGGAACAGCAGGAGGCACGTAAGCAGAAGATGTTTGCACTCAGCGTGATGGAGAATCAGGCGAACCTTCTGCATGATCCGGATACTCCGGCTTACGGGCCTGATAATGCAAAGGTCGCGGTGATTGAATTCTTTGATTACCAGTGCGTGTTCTGCAGCCGCTTCGCGCCGGAGCTGGAGAAGGTCATGAAAGCGCAGCCGGACGTCCGCTACCTCTTTAAGGAGTGGCCAATTTTTGGTGGTCGCTGGGAAGCCTCACTTCAGGCAGCGCAGCAGGGGCTGACGGTCTGGCAAAAGAAAGGGCCGCAGGCCTATGTCACCTATCACAATGCCATCTACGCCACCGGCCAAAATGAAGGCAAACTGACGGCGCAGGATATTCGCGTGGCAGCGTCAAAGGCGGGACTGGCCACCTCAGCTCGTGGCGACCATACCGCGTCTCTTGAGAAAAACAGCAATCTGGCAGAGGCGCTGGGACTCACCGGCACACCGGGGATCATCGTCATGCCCGTTAGCGGAGCGACTCCTGACACCATCACGGTTTTCCCGGAAGCCGTAACCGCTGAAAGACTCCAGGCAGCAATCCTGAAAGCCACGGCCAGATAGAGGATTTCAATTTCCTGTTTGCTGTGCCAGCCACATATGCAACCAACTTTTTTTAGCATATAGTTAAGTTCAGTAGTAAAATGCAGCGCCTCGTCGAGAGATGATGATTATGGAGTCCGTCGTCGTGAAATTTAAAATCCAGCACTTGCAGGCCGCAGTGGCACTGGTTCTTGCCAGTTTCCAGCCGCAACCCAAAGCGGTTGCGTGTCAGCCTACGATTGTTGAACGGGTTTACGAAATGGGCTCCAGAGTCAACAAAACCGATATCAGCGAGCTCACTGTTGCTCTCAATGACGTAGCTGAAGAATTACGCTCAAGTCGCATTGAGCTGGCCCGGTATGCAGACAGCGATTTCTCCGGCGCTATCAAAGTCGCCAGCGACATCAGAAATCATACTATCCATGTCGCAGGTATCGCAGAGTCCTTTGTTCTGATGTTGCCGGAAAAAAACATCATTCAGTCGTATGACAGGAATTCTGTTGAGTTTGCGTTCTTTAAGGCCATTAAGATGGTCAGTCTTGCGACCAAAAACTACCTTAGTCTGATTGATCAAATCACGCGAACGACAGAAGTGCGTGACTCTGGAATCAACCTCTCGGCCATGAATCACCTGCTGGATTCAGGCGACAGGGCTGCGGCCAAATGGCGTTAACGGCTGAGTACAGTCATGTCACGTGGGATTCGTTTTTCCAGCCCACGTTTGCCGTTTACCCTGAGCTGGAGAGTCAGCTACAGGCAGAGTTCATCACGTATAAATCAACTGGCGCACCGTCGAATCTCCTTGGAAGGGACGCCCCCTTTGATTTCCCGCCATTCGCTGTCGATGCTAACGTCCAGCATATTCACGTTAATCTGCATTTCCAGCTCACCTGGAGTGCCAGACAAGAGAATTACAACCGTACCTCAGATCATTATCTCATTTACACAGAACACATGTGGGATAGCGGCCGCTTTCTGCTGATGGGGCTGATAACACCGGCTCATGAACGTATGCCAGCGAGAGATACCCGGTTACTCAGCTACTTTTCTGAAGTTGCAGAAGATTTTCACGCTTCATAACCCTCAAAATCACATATGGGGTCGTCTCAGAAAACGGAATCTATGGTCACTCCCGTTTTTGCAACACCGATTTTGACGAC